>CAINTF010000219.1 GCA_903853285.1 uncultured Acidimicrobium sp.
GCAATCGAAGCACCACACAACACAGTTATTGCCCACAGATGTGTTTTACGAGCACCAGCTGGACGCTGACCAGCACGCACAAATAATCGCAACATCCACGGCAACGCTGCGTAACACGCCAAGACTCCAGATCGACCATGCGCTATCGCCACGTATGGTGCGGGCACGGCCGCGTACACCACTAGTCCGACCATGCGTGCTCTCGAACCAAAGAATCCACTTGCAACTTGCCACATGCCTACACAGCCAGCGAACAATGCGCCCATCACTGCGAGCACTTGTAACGCACCGAGCCGTCCCAATACACCGACACCAGCGATCGCAAGTAGCACAATTCCTGTTGGATTTGCATTTGCCTGACCAAAACCAGCTTGCCACCAGCCGCTGACTACAGAGGAAATTAATGCTGTTGGTGATTCTGATGCGCTCCGCAAAGGTAGGAACTCACCAATCGAAGCGACACCTCCACCAATCAATCCTCGGCTGCCAATGACGATAAGCGCGAACACGACTAGTGCAGTGATGCCCACAAGTCGCGATTTTGGATTTGCGAGATTTGTTGTGGTTAATCCGGAAATCTCTTGAACTCTCGATCGGCGTTTTCGAATGAATGCCCAGAATCGCGCACTTCCACGACTCTGCAAATCATGAATTTCGGCAGCCGGAACTCGTCGATACGGACGCACTTCTGCACGCCGTCGGATGATGTACCTTGCATCAAATATCACAGCGATTGATGCACGCAGAGATGCTTGAGCCTGTCTAAATGTTCCGTTAAAGACGCCAATTACCACACGAGCAATCGCCATCAGCAGTAGTTGCGCCAACACAACAGGCAACTGAACACGACCGGACAATGTTGCTACCGTGCGCACACGGTGGCGCGCTTCGAGCGCACTCATGGTTGCAACAGCTCGTGTCGCATCCATCTCCCTGCGATGCCTGACGCGGGCAGACGGCACCACAAGCACTCGTGCTCCACTGAGGTGTGTTCTCCAACAAAAATCTAAGTCTTCACCAAACAATGGAATATCCGGAGAAAATCCTCCGATCTCACGAAACAAGTCTGCTCGTATCAACATGCATGCTGACGGAATGAGAAATACGTCGCGCACAGCATCGTGCTGTTCTTGATCTTTTTCACCTTGTTCAACAATTGGATTGATGTCGCCAATTCGATCAGCGCCAAGACCTACGCTCTGCAACACCGAGACGTCGTCCCACATCACAATCTTTGGCCCTACAACCCCAGCATTGGATCTAAACATTTCCTCGATCATGCTTGAGATTGCATTGCTATCAAGGGCCACATCATCATGCATAAAGCAAAAGAAGCCACTTTCGCCTTCCACCAGACGACTCACTTCATTCATGAGCGGTCCGTAACCAGGGTTACCTTCAACCTGCCGAATCACCGAAGTTGGCAATACTTGGCGAATGAGTTCAGTTTCAGATGTGGCAGCAGTACTAGCCGAAGCGGCAGCATTTGCTCCCGTGAGGAAAAACAGAGTTTGCAAGTTTGGATAATCCTGACCTGCAAGTGATGCCACAACTTCTTCAAGCCATAGACATGGTTGGTGCACCGCTATCGCAACGACGACTGGTGGAGCCTGAACTTGCGCCACACGTGCGTTCACGTTTTCTGAATCTGTTGCATTCGTCACGATGTACAGAGTTTAGTTGTGCCCAACCTTGCTCCCCCGAGGCTTGTTTCTGCCTTGTACAAAGCGCTACTGATACTTGCTTTTGCGAGTACCCATAGATACCCTCGGATTGAGAGTGCGCACCACAAAGGACTTTTGTGACAGATAAAAAAATTGACACTGATTGTTTGCAGAACAAAGCCAAGGAGATGGCCTACACCTCTGTGGGCATCGGCATTCTTGCCTTCCAAAAAGCACAAGTTCGGCGACGCGAATTAGCCGAAGAAATTGACAAAGAGTTTCCTCATGCCAAGGCGTTTGTTCTCAAACAAGTTGAAACGACAATCAGCAATGTAGCCATGGTGATGACATCGCTCATCAACTCACGCAACGATGCTCAGGCAACCAAGTAACATCGGGTTGCTTGTCTCACTCCGAACCAACATCACCGATTTCGACTTCACAGCCGATCAAGAACAGCCGCATTCCCCTTCCAGAGGGCACGCTGACTGTTGGCGTTGGCCTTTTCATCGCGGGTATTTCAGCATTCGCATTCTTTAAGATTGGCCAACAAGCACTTGGTCAAGATGGTTTCAAGCCAATCGTCGCCATGTGGTTCATCGCATTTTCGCTTGCACCGGGGTTCTTCCTCCCAATAGAACAAGAAGTAGGTAGGGCACTTTCGCATCGGCGAGCTCTTCACCAAGGAGGCAGACCAGTAATCAAACGAATGATCCCACTTGCGGCATTTATGCTCGTGGTTCTTGGCGTGATCATCGCTATTGCCTCTCCGTATCTCACGAAGCACTTGTTCGACGGATACGGCATAGTCGTGGTGTGCCTTGTGCTCACCCTTGTGTCGTACGCACCAATGCATCTTGCTCGCGGCATCTGTTCGGGATCACAACGTTTTGGTTCCTACGGCATCATCATTGGCGCTGATGGTGCCGCCCGCGTAATCGGCGTGGCAGCGCTGTGGGCGCTGGGTATTGACAGCGTTGGAGCATTTGCGCTCATGATTGCTCTCTCGCCTCTTGTCGGTGTTGTTGGCGTTGGTCTTATTGGCAAACTGCACACTGAAGCTGGACCTCCAGCCCCGTGGTCAGAAGTGACGCCGAATCTTGGTTGGCTGCTACTCGGCTCATTGTTCGCGGCAGCGCTTGTCAACGCCGGGCCAATCACCGTCGACATTCTGGGTACAAATGCCAAGCCTGAGCTGATCACCCAATTTGGAAACGCAGTTATTTTTGCTCGCATCCCACTCTTTTTATTTCAAGCCGTGCAGGCAGCACTGTTGCCGCGGTTGGCGCGGTTGGCAGC
>CAINTF010000220.1 GCA_903853285.1 uncultured Acidimicrobium sp.
CGGCCAAGATTTTGGCTACGGAAAGTACTTCAATCTTGGCTATCTGCTTTTCCTTTGGCAGTGGCAGCGTGTTTGTGAGCACCACACGGCTGATAACCGATTTTTCGAGGCGCTCGATGGCTGGGCCAGAGAGCACACCATGTGTGGCCATTGCCCACACTTCGGTTGCGCCACGGGCCATCAACAAATCGGCAGCACTCACAATGGTGCCGCCAGTGTCGATCATGTCGTCGGCCAAGATGCACAAGCGACCTTCAACTTCACCGATGACTTCTTTTGCCACTGCAACGTTGGTGGTGTTTTTTGGACGACGCTTGTTGATGAATGCAACGTCGGCGTTCATGTCTGCGAGATGCTGTGCGAAACGCTCGGCAACTTTTACGCGACCAGCATCTGGTGAAACGATCACGACTTCTTTGCGCGCATGTTGGCGCACATATTTTTCGAGCACTGGCATTGCAGTGAGGTGATCAACCGGGCCTTCGAAGAAGCCTTGAATCTGACCGCTATGCAAGTCGATTGAGACCATGCGCTTTGCGCCTGCAGCCTTAAACAAATCGGCAATCAAGCGTGCAGTAATTGGTTCGCGACCATCTGATTTGCGATCTTGACGTGCGTAACCATAAAACGGACACACTGCAGTGACGCGCTTTGCTGACGCGCGATACGCGGCGTCAATCATGATCAGTTGCTCCATGATCGAGTCGTTAATGCTGCGTCCTTCGGTCGAACAATGCGTTTGCATGATGAACACATCGCCACCACGAACGCTTTCACCAAAGCGTGGACGCAACTCGCCGTTTGCAAACTCAACAATATTGGCATCGCCCAACTGCACTTCAAGATGCGCTGCAACTTCTTGGGCAAGCACTGGGTGTGTGCGACCCGAGTAGAGAGCCATTCGTTTTGTGGTGACTTTGTCAATCGTCTTGTTCATGGTTCTCTCTTACTGGCGATGAGG
This sequence comes from uncultured Acidimicrobium sp., assembly GCA_903853285.1. Classification (GTDB taxonomy): domain Bacteria; phylum Actinomycetota; class Acidimicrobiia; order Acidimicrobiales; family Ilumatobacteraceae; genus UBA3006. Next base: position 962 of record CAINTF010000220.1, read on the forward strand.
TTTTGTACCTGTTTTGACCAGTGTAGAACGAACGCGTTGCTGGCGAAAAAGCCACGACTACTTTCGAGTTCCGGGGAGAGGACTCGAACCCCTATATACGGGACCAAAACCCGTTGTCCTGCCATTGAACGACCCCGGAGCGACGGATACACGATACTCACTCAAATTGTAGATTTTGCTGTTGTTGCCGATAGCGTGTCACGCGTTATGGGATCACTTGTAAAACGCCGCCGCAAGCGGATGCGCAAAAAGAAGCACAAGAAGATGCTTCGTCGTACCCGCCACCAGCGCCGCAAGTAATTTCATTATCGCTGGCCTGGGCCGATGGTCCGCCTAGCGAGTTTGTGTTACTAAAACAGTTGCTTTTGGCAGGTCTTTTGCCAATTCCAAAAACGCTCCGTCGAGCCACCAAGTAGCTCCGCTGCCCGCCAAAACTGGGGCTTGACCACACGCTTGAGCAATTTTGTCTTGCCATTCGAGCAGTCTCGGCTCGACCACAAGTGCTGCTTGTTGCAGGTCGTTGAGGGTGTCCGAGGTGTTGATTCCCGCCTTTGCCAGGTCGTCCCATGCCCGATAAACGGCAGGCGTCGAGACCCCAAATGGGGGAATGACCAACGTGATTGCACGATGAACCGGTGGCAGTGTGTCGATCACTTCGCCAATGCCACGCACCCGAGCGCGACCACCGATCATGCAAAACGGAATGTCGGCTCCGAGTCGTGATGCGGCCACAAGATCGGTGAAACCAGCCCACTTCAGAATCGCGGCGGCATCTGCAGAGCCACCGCCAAGACCACCACCGCTCGGAATATTTTTTTCTACATGAACACGTGCACGGCGACCTGCGAGCGCGAGTGCGCGACTCACCAAGTTGTCTGAGTCAGTAGAAATTCCACTACTAAATGGCCCGTCAAAGTTGAGTCCATCTTCGTTTGGGGTGATGCGTACTTTGTCGACCAAGTCGAGCGTCACCATCTCGGCGTCAATGAGATGAAAACCATCTTCGCGCACACCAGTAACGCGCAAGCTCAATGTCAGTTTCGCCGGAGCATCAATGATTATCGACGAGCTATCAGACGCGTTCATTTGCCCGCCAATTTGTCTTGCTGGGCAACACACAATCGACCCCATGCATGAACATCGAGCTCTTCTGCTCTGGCCTCTGGTGACACATCGGCGCGGGTGAATGTCTCGGGCGCGATGATGCCGGCCAAAACGCGACGAAGCATTTTGCGACGTTGGCCAAAACCAGTGCGTATGAGAGTAAAAAACTGTGTTGGGTCAACATCGGGCACTGCAGGCGATGTGCGGCGTTTGATGTCGACGAGAGATGAAGCCACATTTGGTTTCGGGAAAAATACAGATGCCGGAAC
>CAINTF010000221.1 GCA_903853285.1 uncultured Acidimicrobium sp.
CAAAAGTGTAGTTAGGAAGTCGGTAACAAAAACAATTAGAAAATAAAAAGAGCCAGGGCGGTAAAGCCCTGGCTCTTTTGACTTACGTAGTAACTAGTTACTATGCGTTCTTTGCATTCCTTGCATCGAGTTGACCCATGCCGTTAACGACCATTCCAGTCAAAGTCTTGCGACCTGCTGTAATGAGGTTTGACGTGTAAGCAAGGATGTAAGGAGTCTCGTCGAGGGAAGCCTCTTGGATCTTCTTACTTGCCTTCTTCTTTGCAGCTGGTGTCAGAGCAGTCAAGTACTCATCGATTGCTGCGTCCATTACGCGACTGTCGAGCATTGCGCCGCTCCAGTCACCGGTTGAACGCCACTCACGCATCAAGTACTGGTCTGGAACGCCACGACCTGCCCAGTCAACGATGCCCAAGTTGGAAGCCAACCATGAGTGATTGTCGAACTGGTTAACTTTGCCTGGCTTCGATGGGTACGGATCGTATGTGTAGTACACAGCCGAACCACCGTCTGAACCGTCGATGACCAAGTTGACTTTGATGCCGATTTTGGCAAACGAAGTCTTGATCAACTTTGCGTACTTGTTGATGTCGTCACGAGCCCAAGTTGACAAGTCAACTTTGAAACCGTTTGGAACGCCAGCTTCTGCCATCAAGGCCTTTGCCTTAGCAAGGTCTTGCTTACGCTGAGCCACAGAAGTGTCTGCAGTGTTGTAAGGATCCATGACGCTGTCGTTACCAACACGACCGCCGATGCCCTTCATAACGCCGTTCACGTAACCAGGACGGTCAATCGTGAGTGCAGCAGCTTGACGGATGCGCTTGTCTTGGAACGGACCGAAGTTGGTACGCATGTGGACGTGAGCAAATCCAGCACCTGCTGGCAATGTGCTGATGTTGAACTTCGCCTTGTCAAGCGCGAGAGCATCAGATGCTTCCATGGCGGCGACGAAGTCAATCTTGCCCGTCTTTACCAATGGAAGTGCTGTTGCTGCTGACACGAATTGCACCAACTCAACTTGGTCGAAACCAGGCTTGAAGGTTGTGTCCCAGTAGTACGGGTTCTTTTCGTACAGCGTTGTCTCTGTGTTGACGTGGCTTACCATTCTCCATGGGCCAGCGGCAACCATTGTCTTTTCCCAACCTGCTCCACCGAATGCACCCTTTTTGATGATGCACATTCCGTAGCAAGCTGACGAAACGAAGTATGGGAAGTTTCCGTTTGCCTGCAACAAGTTGAACTGAACGGTGTTGGCGTCAACTTTGACTACACCCTTTGCATCCAAAATGTTGTCGTAGTTGCCCTTCGAGCGTGAAATGCCTTTGGTGATTGTCTTGTCGAAGATGGATGTGTATGTGTACACAACATCGTCAACGGTGAGTGGTGTGCCGTCGTTGAACTTGACGCCCTGACGGATCTTGAATACCCACTGCTTGGCATCAGCTGATGATGTCCAGCTCTCTGCAATGCGTGGCTCGAGCTTGCCGCTTGGCAACTGCCAGGTCAACCATTCGCCGACCATGCTCAAGATGAAAAGTGATCCACCCGAAGATTCCCATGGAGCTGCTACGTGCTCTTGCTTGCCAGTTGCAACTCGCAACAACTTTGATCCAGCGGCGCTCACTGATGAGCCTCCGAGAATCTGTGTCATCGGAAGTGCTGCACCTGCTGCTACTGCAGCGGCACCTTGCACGAAGTGACGACGCGAGATTCCTGCTGTCGCAACTTCTTGGACCATTTCATTTACTTCTGACATTTACTGCCCCCTGTTTGGTAATTGGTAGAAAGTACTTTATCCACAATTACAGGGTCTCTGTCAACTTTTTGGTTCGGGCGGGTAAGCGGGTCAAAACCCAGAAAACACCCGTATGTGCTGCGTTGTTACTTGAGCAGGCTAGATGGGGTAACCGAAAGGGCAGAACTGAGTCTCACCAACGTGTCGAGAGCCGGGGAAAAGTGCCCATTTTCGATGCGATTGATGGTTTTGCGATCAACGCCAGCCAATTGGGCGAGGGCGGCCTGGCTGAGATCATGTTTTGCGCGCAATTTGAGTAGTCGATCTGCAAGCTCGGTACGCATGTTCTGCACATCACGCTTCAGTGAAGTCTCACTCGGCTTTGAGGCAGACTTTATTCCGGTTTTCGCTGTCGCACGTGCTGCAGTTTTCGTCATGCCTTAAATAGTACTAATTAAATAGTTATGAAATGTCGCCTCGAACACAAGTCACATCAGAATCCGCTTTGGTGGTAACTCGTAGGCTGAGGTTATGCGCATCGGTGTGTTGACTGGCGGCGGAGATTGCCCCGGACTTAACGCAGTAATTCGAGCGATCGTGCGCAAGGCGACTCTGGATAGGGATACCGAAGTTTTTGGTTTCTACGATGCATGGGACGGTGTCATGGAGCAACGAGGAGTATTGCTCGATGACACAAGTGTGCGTGGAACACTTCCGCGCGGCGGCACCATTCTTGGGACTCGTCGTGGCAGTCCACTCGAAACGACCGAAGGGGTAGATCGCGTCAAACAGTCATTTGCTGATCTGGCCATTGATGCTCTCGTAGTAATCGGTGGCAACGGTTCGCTCACTGTGGGGTCAATTTTGTCGGAGCAATATGGACTGCCAATAGTTGGTGTACCAAAAACAATTGACAATGACGTTGTTGGCACTGACACCACATTTGGTTTTAATACTGCGGTACAAATTGCAACGGACGCAATTGATCGATTGCACACAACGGCCGAGAGTCATGACCGTGTGATGGTGGTTGAGGTAATGGGTCGTGATGCAGGATGGATTGCATTGCACGCAGGTATCGCTGGTGGAGCAACTGCAATTCTTGTTCCTGAAGTTCCATTCGACATCAATAAATTGTCGGACGTGGTTGCACACCGACATGACCGCGGTAGGTACGCATCGGTTGTTGTCGTTGCAGAAGGTGCGAAGCCAGTTGCAAGCGCGGGGGATAACGCATTGGTGCTACCAGATCGACAACATGACTTGTATGGACGCGAACGACTTGGCGATATCGCACACGTGATAGCGCCTGCAATAAGTGCGCGCACAGGGTATGACTCACGTGTTGTGCAACTTGGTTATGTGCAGCGGGGTGGTACGCCAACGAGTTATGACCGCGTGCTTGCAACACGATTTGGTTTAGCCGCGGTTGATGCAGTGCGCGACAAAGCTTTTGGCCAGATGGTGGTGTTGCGAGGAGATCAAATTGGTCGCGAGTCAATGACGGTTACGGCTGGAAAGATACGCACAATTGATCTTGCGTTATTTACTGATGTTGCCAATTCATTTTTTGGCTAACGAGCAATCACAATCAGTTTGGCGGACCAAATTGCCTGTCGCCGGCATCGCCGAGTCCTGGAACGATAAACGCATGCTCGTTGAGTCGTTCGTCAACTGAAGCAGTGACGATGTGCAAGTTCATTCCAGATTTTTCGAGGTACGCGATACCTTCAGGTGCTGCAAGCACGCACGCAATGGTGAGTGGTTGCGGGGCTCCGCGTGCGGCAAGAATTTTGCAACCGTGTTCGAGTGATCCACCGGTTGCAAGCATCGGATCGAGCACGATGCAGTGTCGACCGTCGAGACGTGCTGGAAGTTTTGCGACATACTCACTCGGTTCGTGAGTGACTTCGTCTCGTTGCACACCGACGACTGCAATGTCGGCATCTGGCAAAAGTTCCATCGCGGCTGGCAGCATGCCAAGACCTGCGCGAAGAATTGGAACGAGAACTGGCCGCTGGGCGATTTGGATTCCATCGGTTTCACACAGAGGAGTCGTCACGCGCACCTTTCGCGTTGGCACTGATCGTGTCGCCTCGGCAATCACGATGAGTGAAAGCCTGCGCATCTCTGCGCGGAAGACTTGGTTGGACGAATTTTGGTCCCGCAGATTGGTGAGGGCTTCGGCTGCGATTGGATGATCAACAATGGTGACGGTGACGGGCATACCTACCATCTTGGCTGATCGGTAGGGTTTTAACCAATGGACAAAAAAGCAAGTGCCAATGACCAAGCCAAATTGGGGCAGGTTGAGATTCGGATCGCACACACGGCGACGGATGCGGCATTGATCTCTGACCTATTTGACAAGGTCTGGGATGTGAAATCGATGGTTTCCCCAGAGATTATGACGGCAAGCCTGCATAACGGCGGCTACGGGAGCGTCGTATATATACGTGTCGGCGAACATCCCGTAGTTGTAGGCGCCGCCTTTGCGCTTGTTGGCAAGGCTTTACCGGGATGCATAGGGCCAAACCTGCATTCGCATGCGACGGGAGTGTTGCCCGAATTTGTTGGCATGGGTATTGGCGAGAAAATCAAGAGGCATCAATGGCATTGGGCAAAGGAAAACGGTTTTGACACCATCACCTGGACCTTCGACCCGCTTGTGCGACGCAACGCGCATTTCAATCTGGTCAAGCTTGGCGCCTCTGTGATTGGGTATCACCAAAACTTTTATGGTGAATTGGATGACGGTATTAATGCAGGTGAACAAAGCGATCGAGTGTTGGTGCGTTGGAATGTAGCGGGCGTTGATGCACCACTTGGTAACAGTTTTATGAAGCCAGCCCCAGGAGCAATGGAGATTGAGACACCTGCCGAC
>CAINTF010000222.1 GCA_903853285.1 uncultured Acidimicrobium sp.
AGCAGCTCATCAACATCAGTTGGACGAATAGCGAGTTGCAAACGATCCAAGTCGGCGAGCAACTCTGGTGGAGCAAGCTCCACTTTTCCGCTCGGTGTGCGCAACACTTCTGGAATACGGGGCTCAAGTGCTCCGAAATCAACACCATGGGGTTGATCGCGCAACGTTTGCAAGTTGATGCCTTTCGGGTTTGCACCAAATGCCTCGCCGTATGGGCCTGTGCGCAACAACGTGTCGAGAATTCGCTCTGGACCACTCAGTTTTGTTGCGTCAACAATCTCACGAATTTCTTCTTCGCTGCGTCCATGTATCGGAGAGGATTTGTCTTTCAATAAATTGCTCAACAGCGAGCCGAAAACATAATCATCAATGACGGACGAATCAACGTCAGCGCCTGCCCCTTGTGCAATGCCTGCGAGTTTTGCCAAAATCTGCCACTCATCTGGTTGGTCGGCTTCGCGCTCGAACACAGCCTCAGAAAAATTGGCAACGTTACGAATTGAAAATGCAGTGAAGACCATGTCGTAATGACTGCGCTCCAGATGTGACGGCGGTGGCAAAATCACGTCAGCATGTCGCGTTGTTTCATTCAAATAGATATCGACAGAAACCATGAACTCAAGAGACTCAAATGCTTTTTCGAGTTGCTCACCATTTGGAGTCGACAACAGTGGGTTTCCTGCAACTGTCACTATCGCTCTGATCTGGCCATCACCCGGAGTCAGCATTTCCTCGGCCATGACAGACACTGGGTATTCGCCAATTGCCTCTGGTGATTTGCGCACTCGCGAATATCCGTGACCAATGCGAAAGCCCTTGCCGGTGCCAGGCTCCCCTCGTGTCGTTTGGTTACCTGCGGCAGGCATCGGAAACATCACGCCGCCCGCCTTATCAAGATTGCCCGTGATCGTATTAATGACATCAACCAGCCAAGAGGCGGTCGTGCCAAACGAGACCGTTGTTGTTCCGATGCGACCGTAAACAAGTGCGGTCGGTGCAGCGCTCAGCTCTCCAGCAATTCGACGAATGGTTTTTGCATCAATACCGATTGAAGTCTCAACCGCTTCTGGCGTGAACGGCGCGAGTGCACCAGACAATTGGTCAAACCCGGCGATGTGAGCGCGCACGTGGTCGCCCACATCGGCCTTGCCGCTCTGAAGAATTGTGTGAGCAATTGCAGCGAGCAACAGTGCATCGCCGTTTGGTCGAATTGCAAGCCACTCATCAGATGATTCAGCGGTACGGCTTCGACGCGGATCAACGACTACAAGTTTTCCCCCGCGTGCGCGAAGTGCTTCAAGGCGGCCAGGAAAGTCAGGAGCAGTGCACAAACTTCCGTTGGACTCATATGGGTCTGCGCCGAGCATCAACACATAATCTGTGCGATCTAGATCAGGAATAGCAACCGAAGCAACCGTGCCATACATGTACGCAGATGCGATTTGTTTTGGAAGTTGGTCGACGGATGACGCACTAAAGCGTTGCTTTGTTCCAAGCGCCTGCATCCAGGCACGGTTGTACAACAACGGCGCAAGGTTGTGTGCGTTTGGGTTACCAACATACGTGCCCACTGACCCGCGACCGTGCGTATTAATAACACCCATCAATCCACGCTCAACTTCTTGCCACGCTTCTTGCCACGAAACTTCTACATGTACCCCATTGCGCTTCACGAGTGGTTTGCG
>CAINTF010000223.1 GCA_903853285.1 uncultured Acidimicrobium sp.
CGAGCGCAGGCCAAATTTTTGGAGATTGTTTCACTAATTAGCCAGCAGTAAATGCAGCCCAAGCATCAAGCCACAAGGCGTCAGCATCTGGGCTCAAGCTCACGAGTCGTTGGCCAGAGTCGTACTTCTCTGGAGTTACTAGCGAGTCCTTGAGTGTTTCGGGAATGGCACCGCTTGAGAGCAATGTGTCGACAGTGATAGTGGAAAGAGCCGGCTGGTACCCGACGTATGTCTGGTTCTTGAGCGCAACATCGGTATCGAGCAAGTAGTCGATGAATTTGTGCGCAAGCACCGGTGCCTTTGAATCTTTTGGAATACACAAGAAGTCATTCGCTGTGATGGTTTGTTCTGGATACCAGAAACCAAGAGATTCGGCAGGTGTTCCTTCTGGAAGATAACCAAGCGCTGTCAAAATATCGCCAGACCATGTGAAGGCGATGTCACGATTGCCGGCTGGCAACTCTTGGTAGGACAGGATGTCAACCTTTGGGTTCGTTGCATTTCGCAAACGGATGAGGTTTTCCTGTGCTGCAGACAACACGTCAGCATCGCTTGTATTGACATCATTTTTCCCAGCTTGGAACATTGCAAGGCTGATGGTGTCGCGGTACGAGTCGAGCACTGCGAGTTTGCCCTTATAAGCAGAATCCCACATAGCGTCATAACCATTCCCGCTTGTAAACACCGAACTGTCAATGCGGTCGGTGCGATACGCAACGCCGTTGGCGTAGATCACGTGCGCGACGGTGTACTGGGAATCAACGTCGTAGTACGGGCTTTGTAAACCACCAATGAGATTTGTGAAGTGAGGAATGTACGACTTGTTGATCGGTTGCAAAAGTTTTGCCGCCGAGAGTCGGGCGAGCGCTGTATCGGTCAGACCGATAATGAGGTCTGGTTTAAAAGTGCCGTTGCGAAGTTTCGCTATTGCCGACTCTTCGGTGTCATAAATACTGGTTTTGATTGTTACACCAAAAAGTTTTTCAAAGTCAGCGATTACTTCGGGGTTGGTGTAGTCAGCCCAGTTCAGTATTTCGAGAGTTCCTTTTTCCTCTGCAAGTCCATCTGCGATCGCTTCACCGTTGGCAGGCAATTTTGTTGGGTTGGTAGGCGTACCAATCACCAGTTCGCCGCTTGATGTGGCACTCGTACCGCATGCGCTCAGAAGTGATGGAGCGACAACGAGTCCTCCGGTGGTGATGACAAGGTTCCTAAGGAAGTCGCGTCTAAGCATGAGGTGTAACTTAGTCAGTATGAGTGCACTTGACAAAGAGATCAGAAGCCAGGAGTCATTGTTTTTAAGTCGGGTTCCGCAGTCGCAAGCTCTGCACGAGCGTGCCTCACTCACAATTCCTGGTGGGGTGCCATCTAGTTGGGCAAGCTCACGTCCAGTCCCTGTGTGGATTAGCCATGGCGAAGGCGCCCATGTATGGGACGTAGATGGCAACAAGTACATCGATTTCCATGCTGGATATGGTGCCAACATCGTTGGGCACGCCAACCCATCGATTGTTCGAGCGGTTCAAGACAGGGTCACGAAGGGTACGCACTTTGCGCAGCCAACACCTGACTCGATTGTGGTCGCAGAAGAATTGGCACGCAGGTTTGGTTTACCGCAGTGGCGTTTTTGCAACTCTGGTACCGAAGCAACGATGGATGCTGTGCATCTCATGCGCACGGTGACTGGCCGCGACTTGATTGTCAAAGTGGAGGGCTCCTACAACGGCCACCATGACTCGGTTGCTATTTCAATCTTTCGTTCAGCAAAAGAACTTGGTCCTGCCGAAAATCCATGGCGTACACCTGGTGCGGGAATTCCGCAAGCGATTGCAGATTGCGTGCGCATCGTTCCACTGAATGATCTAGATGCGCTCGAGCGCGTGTTCACCGAAAATCCTGGGCAAATTGCCGGAATGATTTTGGAGCCGATCTTGATGGGAGCAGGCATCATCGTTCCGCAGCCTGGTTACCTCGAAGGCATCAAGAACATCGTGCATCGCCATGGTGCACTGCTTGCATTTGACGAAGTCAAAACAGGGTTGGTGGTTCATCCTGGAGGAGTAACGGCAATGTATGGCGTTACGCCTGACATTATTTGTCTTGCCAAAGCACTCGGTGGAGGATTGCCCTGTGGTGCGGTTGGGGGAACAACAGAAGTCATGTCTGCAATTACTGATGGCCGTTATAGCCAAGTTGGCACATTTAATGGCAACCCATTGACAATGGCTGCATCACGCGCTGTATTGACAGAAGTGTTGACCGACGACGCTTACGCAAAAGCCAATGATGTGGGTGCGTACATACTTGAGCATTCGCTGGCAACATTGCACGACAGTGGGCAGGAAGCTCATGGCTATCAGTTTGGATTCAAGGTTTCAGTTGTCTACAGCAACGAACCCGCCAAGAATTATCGTGACTTTCTCGAGGTCAATACCGGAGCGATGCACTTGCACTACCTGATGCAATTTAATGGAGGTGTGTTTTTGGCTCCGTGGGGAAAGAGCGAATCGCTCACGCTTTCGGTTGCACACACACGTAGCCACGGTGATGTATTTCTCGAGAATCTTGCACGGCTTGGCAAGGCTGTTGCTTCGATGGGTGACCAACAATCGGTCGAGTTTGAGGTTGGAAGTTTCAACTAGCTGTTTGTTATATCTTGGCGGTACTGCTTGACAAAACGTTGCGCATACTTTTCCATATCGGAGTGATACGCCCGAACGAATGACTTGGATGCAACACCGCGTTGGACGCGCTCTGAAACGTCGATGTCTTGATGATTGACGAGGTCATTGAACTCAATTGTCGGCATGAGATCGACTGGTGGATTTGCAACAACTTCAGCAGGAAAGAGGTAGTTGGTGATGATGGTGGTGTGCGTCGGCGACCGCGGAATGTATGTGGTCAGTGCAACCAACGTTGGGTTGATGTCAATCAGCATGTTGGGGTAGACGTAGGCGCCAAATACTGAGTAGTCGTCCATGTCGTCCATGCTTGCAATAAGTGGAAGATCTTGGTTTTGGGCAAAGGACACGGCGGTCATGCCGGGGGCAAGGCTCACGCCTTTGTCGAAGCGGTCTGATTGGTAGTTGAAGCCTTTGCCGTACACGGGGACGATCTCGCAAAACTCGGGGTGCACGACCGAGCAATGCAGACACTCGCAATAGTTTTCGACGAGCACTTTCCAATTGGCTTTAGCCTCGTCAATCGTTGTGTAAGCAACTTTGAGCTTGCCGATTTCAAATTTATTCAAATCAAATGGCTGGCTGTACAAGTCTTCGAGCCATTCGTGTAGTGATTCTTCGTCATTGTTGAGGCAAACAAACATGTTGCCTTGCCACTCATCTACGCGGACCGGTGTGAGCGAGATGCTTTCTCGGTCAAACGATTCTTTGTCGTGGTGGATTGCACTGACAAGTTTGCCTTCAAGTGAGTAACTCCACGAGTGATATGGGCAAGTAATTGCTGCGCCAAACCCACTGCCACTCTTGTCGCACAGTTGCGAGCCACGATGCTGACATACGTTGTAATAGGCGCGCAGTTCGCCTTCGCGATTGCGCACTATCAGGATGCTTTCGGTTCCTACTTCAACAACCAAACGGTCACCAATGTGTGCGAGTTGGTCTGCACGGCCCACAAAGTTCCAACGCTTCGAAAAGATTTCGTCCATTTCGTGTGCAAAGACATCGGACGAAACGTAC
>CAINTF010000224.1 GCA_903853285.1 uncultured Acidimicrobium sp.
TACAAGGAGGACGTCCGGCTGCCACCACATCGTCCGAATGTTCACAAAATGCTGCAGCCTGACCGCGGCTCATCTGCACCCGCACTCGGCCTGGGTCAACATCATCGAGTGGCTCATTGTCGTCGTAGGTGGGAACGAGTTCTTCGATCTGTACGACCATGCGGTCGTTGCGTGAGTCATAAGCGATGCCCACGGTTCCAACAACAAATTCGATATCAATAGGTGAAGAGAGTTGCATTGCATCAACGATTGGTCGGTCATCCGCATCAGGTGCATCAGCAAGTAATTGGCGCATGTATTGAGCGAGTGCAGCCACTTGCTGTTTTTCGCACTTCATCGTTATACGTTGTCCCTCGGCTCGCACCTGAATGACAAACAATCGAGAACCTGGCTCACCGATAGCGCCGCTTGTAAAAGCATCGGCTTGATCAAATTCGTAAAACGCGCTCATGAAGGACGCAACTCGCTCAGTGACCCGCCAGTCGAATTGACAGTGAGTACAACTGGGCCGCTCATCGAATAAGCAACAGCACTGACTGAGCATGTACTGATCACGATGCGTTGAAACAAGTCGAGGTGTGTGCCCATTGCATGTGCAACAGCAGCCTTAATTGGGTCTGCATGACTGACACAAACAACAATCTCGCCTGGATGCTTTGCGCGAATGTCATCGAGCGCACCGACCATACGGGATTGCATCTCAGTAAAACTCTCACCATTAGGGAAACGGAAAATACTCGGAGCCTTTTGCACCGTCGTCCACTCTGGCTTTTTCATGAGTGCAGTGAGTTGCGCGCCAGTCCACTTACCAAAATCGCATTCAAGAAGACCTTGATGAATCTGCACTTTGTGTTTGAGAATCTTGCCGATCGGTGCAGCAGTCTCTCGTGCACGCTCAAGCGGCGACGCATAGACCGCAGTGATGCCCTTGATCTCGGCCAGGCGCTCTGCGACTCGGTTGGCTTCCGCCACACCACTCTCAGCCAAATGCAAACCCTTGGCACGGCCCGGTAAGACCTTGCCTGTGGTGGGGGTGCGGCCATGCCGAACCATCAAAATCAAGGTTGGTTTGGTGCTCTTTGCGCGAGTCATGACACTCACAAACTATCGTGCGATGCAGTGTCACGACCTGCCAGTAGCCCCACATTGCGCCAACTAGAGGCGCTAGTGCACGAATGTGAAAAGTGTCCGCGCCTTGTTCAGTGGTGTCGCAAGGTGGCGGTAGAAAAACGCGCCGCATATCGCGACGATGTTTATTGGGGCAAACCGATCTCGGGATTTGGCGACAAAAATGCGCGCATCATTGTGCTTGGCCTTGCCCCAGGTGCACACGGAGCAAATCGAACGGGCAGAGTTTTTACGGGTGACCGAAGCGGCGATTGGTTATATCGAGCAATGCACACTGCAGGTTTAGCCAATCAACCAACTTCGGTATATGTGAATGATGGGCTTGTTCTCAACGATGCGTGGGTAACAGCCGCAGTGAAGTGCGCACCACCTCAAAACAAACCGACGCCAGCAGAACGTGTGAAGTGTTCGCCATTTCTACAGCGCGAACTCGAGTTGCTTACTCATGCAAAAGTCATTGTTTGTCTTGGCGCATTTGCACTGCAGGCCGCGTGCGATGAACTTGGTGTCAAGCCACGACCAAAGTTTGGCCACGGTGTGGTCGTGCAGGCTGGAAAATACTCACTGGTGTGCAGTTATCACCCAAGTCAGCAAAATACATTTACTGGCAAGCTCACCGAGAAAATGTTGGACGATGTGTTTACGAAAGCAGTACGCCTCGCAAGCTAATCAGTGTGGAGCAGGAACCGTTCCGTCAGCCTTCTTCTTCGGTGGTGGTACACCGACAAGTGGGGCAGGGTTGGCAGTTGCTGGCCAACGTCGACGACTCACCGTGCTGAGCAGCTTTAAAAGTTTCATTGCGGTTGCATCGGTCTCGGCTGGGCGAGCAATCACACTGCCGTCAGCAATCATGCGGTTCATTACTTCTTCGCCGAGTGCGGTACGCACGATGCACAGTGTCCATGCATTGTCTTCGCCGATTCCACCTGTTGAGATGTCGGCATGCTCGGCAGCAAAGTCTGGGCAGGTTTTGCAACCTTCGCGCGTCCACTGATGACATTCTTTCAAGTCGATTTCGTGAAACGAGCCGTCCTTCATCCAGATTTGGAAGGCGCCCTTGATGTTCATCTTGACCATCTCTTCTTTTTTCAGGCCGTACTTTGCCAAGAAGAGTTCTTCGAAGATCGCATCGTCAAATGTTTTGGAGCACAGCAACCCGATATTGAAAAGGAACGGCTTACCGGTCTTGCCAACTTTGCGCTTCCACATGATTGGAAGTACTGACGATTGGCAGCTCATTCCAACAAGGGCTAAGCGACTCAGTCCTTCTTCTTGTGCTTGCTTCAGCGCAAGAGTGTTTGCCGAATATGTATAACGACTACCGGCAGCCTTGAGCACATCTTCTGGGTTGCGGGCAATGCCTGGCAAGGCTTTCCACGATGTGCCATCGCCTTCCATGAAACTGGTGAGCGCTGCATCGATGTAATCGTGCTTCATCAGCCAGATGAGCATGGCGCTCACGAATCCACCGTCTTGACCTTTTTCGTGCACGTTGTCGTCGGCTGCACGCACTAGCAGCAGTTGCTTGTATTGGCCGTACATCGCACTGTCATCGCGTGTTTTGCCAAACAGATGCATGTCGGCGTCTGGCTCCCATGTGCGAAAACGTGGGCAGGCTCGTGTGCAACTCGTACAACCCTTTTCTCCGTGGCCGCAATTGTCGAGGCCGAGTTCTTCTTCGATATGAAACGGTTTGTAGTTGCCTTCTTCGTGTTTGTAACCAATCACTTCGTGCGGACACGCAATCACGCAACCAGCACAACCGGTGCAAAGGCCCGTATTAATAACTTCTTCGTAGAGCTCCTTCCACTGATTTGTCCAGCGCTCAGTTCCTGTAGGTGCTGTCTCGGTAACGGTCATGGAAATACTCTACGACATGGCTCGCTCGCTAGCGAGACCGAATTGCTAGCGCAAAGCGCGAATGATCTTGTTTGACGCCTGTGTCGAAAGCTTTCTGCCATGTGCATCCGAAACTTCAAACATGTTGTGCACGCGGCCTTGTTCGGTGCCAATTTGAGCATGATGGATAATCACTTTGAGTTTTGCCAGGGTCGCCGTGATATCACGAAGTAAACCAACTTGGTCTTCACCTTCCACGCGCATGATTGAGTGCCAAGGGTGCGCAGAGTGATCGAGTCGTACGGTGAGTTTGTGCGCGCCGCCCGAGGTCTTTACATTTCTTGATTGCAATGATCGCTGAACCGCATCAGACACTGCACCAATTCGTGGCTCAACAGCAGATTGCACAGTAAAGATGTCCAGAACTGCGCCATCTGCCCATGTAGCAATCTCGGCAGTAATCACACTGAGATCA
>CAINTF010000225.1 GCA_903853285.1 uncultured Acidimicrobium sp.
ATCGCAACTTTGATGCGCGCTTTCTCACGGTGTTTATGTTCAACGTCATGTTTGTGTATTACGACCTGGTAGACGACAAAATCTCGGCCGATGACTACCGGGCAATGCTCGCGAACCAGATTCGCAACTCTGCTCTGATTAGTTCTTAAACAAAAACTCTGCGTCCTGGGGCGTCAGCAACAGATCGAGTTCATCCAGCAATCCTGCGTTATTGGTCATTGTTGGATCGGCATCGACGATTGAAAATGCCGCCTCGCGTGCCATATCAATCAAATCTCTGTCTCGCCGCAAAGATGCCAGCTTCAAGTCGCTGGCGCCCTTTTGCATCGAATTCATGAGAGTACCCTCACCCCGCAACTCCAGATCAACCTCTGCCAAATAGAAACCATCGGTCGATTCGACCAAGGCATCTACGCGGGGTGACGAAATTTCGGGGTCTTTGGTTTGCAACCAGCACTGCGATGCAATACTTCCTCGCCCAACACGACCTCGTAACTGGTGCAATTGCGCGATACCAAAACGATCAGCGTCGAGCACCGCCATCACCGTCGCATTTGGCACATCAACCCCTACCTCAATAACGGTCGTTGCAACGAGCACATCCAATTTTCGATCCCGAAACTTATTCATCGTTTCTTCTTTGTCTGCAGAACTCATGCGTCCGTGCAACAAACCCAACCGGAGCCCCTGCAACTCGCCCACCTGCAAATCGGCAAAGATTTTTTCTGCAGAAGCAACTTCAATTTTGTCGCTTTCTAAAACAAGCGGGCAGACAACGAAGGCTTGCTGTTTTTGAGCAACAGCGTCGCGAATGTTCGACCACATCAGCGCCTCTAACAGCGGACCTGCGGCCCACTTCGTAACAATTGGCGTGCGACCCGGTGGTAATTCATCAAGCACACTCACATCCAAATCGCCGTACACCGTCATTGCTGCTGTGCGTGGTATCGGTGTTGCAGTCATCACCAACACATCTGGTGTGCTCGTCGAACTGCCCTTTTGCGAAAGAGCAGCGCGCTGCTCAACACCAAAACGATGTTGCTCATCAATGACCACTACACCAAGACTGTTAAACACCACTCCGTCCTGAATCAGTGCGTGCGTGCCAACAACGATGTCGACACCGCCACTCGCCAAGTCGCTCAACACCTGCTTGCGTTTTTCACCCGTGATGCGACCCGTCAACAGCTCAACACGCAATGGTCGGTCACCAAAAAGATTTTGAGAATCAGGTACTTGTAAATCCTTTACAAGTTGCTGAATCCCAGCAAAATGTTGTTCAGCCAACACTTCGGTCGGCGCCATGATTGCTCCCTGATGCCGCCCTTGAACGGCGGTGAGCATCGCAGCAACCGCAACAACTGTTTTACCGCTACCCACATCACCCTGCAGGAGTCGATGCATTGGGTGAGGCCCTGCAAGATCCGTAATGATGTCATTGATTACTCGTCGCTGCGCGCCAGTAAGTCCAAAGGGCAAAGCAGTAATGAATCGATCCACAAGTTTGTTATCAACAGTGTGTTTAATTCCGCGCGAGTCACGCTCAAACGCGCGCTTTCGGGCAACGAGCACGAGTTGCACGCGAAGTAACTCGTCAAACGCCAACCGACGGCGCGCTTCATTTTTTAACGCAATGCTTTCGGGCATGTGGATATTCCACAGTGCGGTAGTGCGATCTACGAGTTCATATTTTTCTCGCACCGAAAGATTCACCGGATCGAGAAGTCCGCGAGTCTTACAACGCTCTAGGGCATTTTCAATCCAACCTGCGATCTCCCAAGTTGAAAGACCTGCCTTTTCGCTTTGTGGATAGATCGGAACAATGCGACCCGTGCGATCACCGATGAGATCGATGATTGGGTTGGTCATCTGCAACACGCCTCGATACATATCCGCTTTTCCGAACATGGCAATTTGCAGACCTTCACTCAGTTGCCGAGCACGCCATGGCTGATTAAAAAATACGGCGGTCACACGACCGGACCCATCGCCAACGTTGACCGTAACCAACGAACGTCCGCCCTTCATCGGAATCTTCGCAACCTTGCGCACTTCCACAAGCACCAGTGCTTCTTGGCCTGGAACCAAATCGCTCACGCGAGCTTCAGCAGTGCGATCCACCCATCGACGCGGATACGTGGTGAGCAACTCGAGCACATTGTCGATTCCGTATTCGTGCAGCGACGCTTTGCGCTTCTCGCCAACGCCTTTCAATATCTCTACATCGAGCCCTGCTAGTTCACGCAGTGTGATTTCGCCCGTCATGCGGGACTCGTGCTACTCGACACCAAACAAAAATGGATACAAAGGCTGCCCACCAGGATGGACTTCAACTTCCACATCTGGGTGTTTTTCAGCCATGTACGCGATGATCTCTTCTGTCGCTCGCGCTGTCGCCAAGTTGCCAGTGATCACCGTGAGCAATTCGCCTTTTCCATTCAAAAGTTGATCAAGCAGCTGTGTCGCGGCCAAAACCATGGTGCTTCCAATTGCTACAACACCATCGCCGCGCACGAGACCAATCCAGTCGCCATTCTTTACTTCACCTGCATCAGTGTTGGTATCTCGCACGGCCTGTGTCACTTCGCCTGTCGCCACAGACTTAGCCGCATCCGACATCGCTTCACAGTTTGAATCAACATCTGCTTCAGGGTCGTACGACACCAGCGCAGCAAGTGCTTCTGGCATTGAACATGTTGGAACAACACGGACTTCTTTTTTGGTCAGCGCATTCACTTGGTTAGCAACAGGAATAATGTTTTTGTTGTTTGGCAAAATAATCACTTGCTGCGAATTCATGTGCTCTACTGCATCGAGTAACTCGGCTGTTGATGGGTTAAGTGTCTGTCCTCCAGTGACAACGCCTTGCACGCCCATCTGGCCAAACAACTCGGCAAGTCCATCACCACTGCAAACAGCGACAACCGCACACTCAACAGCAGGCAACGCCGACACAGCACTTGGCCGCTTGGCAGCTTGGCCCATCTGCGCCTCGCGCTGCGCATGTTCCTCTTCCATTTCTTCGAAGAGGTCGGTGACACGAATTTTAAATGGCTTGCCGCCCAGCTCAAGTGGCGCTTCTATTGCTGCACCGATGTCGTTGGTGTGAACATGGCAGTTGTAGAGCCCATCGCCACCGACAACAACTATCGAATCGCCAATCTTGCCCCACGCTTGCATGAACTCTTTTGATTTCGCATCATCAATATTGAGCAAGAACATCACTTCATAACGCAACTCACTGACATCTACTTCGCCACTTGTTGAGGCGCGATGCGAAACTGCTTCAAGTTGCTCTTGGCTCGGTCCGCTTGCCGCGCTTGGTTCTGGCAACGGCTCGCCGTCTACAACGTGCAGTGCTGCATCCATCAACAACATAAAGCCGGCACCACCTGCGTCGACCACACCAGCATCTTTCAAGACCGGAAGTTGTTCTGGTGTATTGGCAAGTGCCGTACGTCCTGCAGCGCGAGCGACATGCAACATCGCTGCAAGCGTTGCTCCATCAGAAGCCGCGCGTTGTGCAGCATCTGCGGTTTCGCGCACAACAGTAAGAATTGTTCCTTCAATTGGCTTCAGCACTGCTTCGTACGATGCAACGCTCGCGGCCTTCAGTGCTGCTGCAACCTTTGTGGCACTACCAGGTGTCGCAGTGCGCAGCGTTGTAACAAGACCTCGCAAAATTTGGCTGAGGATCACTCCGCTATTACCTCGCGCGCCCATGAGAGATCCGTGGCTGATGGCTTCGCAAGTTGGTTCGAGCGCATGATCTGCACCCTCGAGTTCTGTGACGACAGCATCGAGTGTGCGCGACATGTTGGTCCCCGTGTCACCGTCGGGCACTGGGTACACATTGAGTAAGTTGATTCCCGCGGCGTGACGCTTCATGGTGTCACGGAAGGTGATCACTGTGTCGCGCAGGGCCTCGGCCCCAAAGACCTCCAGAACGGGCATTGATAAATCGTACAGATTGAGGGCTCAAAAGCCCGAAACATCCACTCGTGCACCCACAGATATGGGAATATCTCGCCCTCTGATGACCTTCATCACATCGGGCAATACTTCCCGAGCGGATTAAAGCCACTGGGCAAACGGCTGGTAAATTTGGCGAGTTCGTGTAGCAAAATCTGGAGGCTCAAGATGCAAGGTGTGATCAAGGCATACGACCCTGCAAGTGGCGATGGCGTCATTATGTGCGACAGCGACTTGGCAGATTACGAACTTGCTCCAGGCGCGCTTGATGGCTCAATTTTTCGAATGCTTCGACAAGGTCAGCGCGTGTTGTTCGAAGTTGATGGTGGTGGTCGTGCTACGAAGTTGCGCCTCGGTTCAGAGCGCGACATGGAGACGCCAGGACATTGAGCGGTAAATCAAACAACGTTGCCCTCAAGAAATGGGTTGCCGAGTGGGCCGAGATCTTGCAACCCGACGATGTGTATTGGTGCGACGGTAGCCAAAAAGAATACGACGACTTGTGTGAAGACCTTGTTCTCGCTGGCACATTTACCAAACTCGATGAAGGCAAGCGACCAAATTCCCATTGGGCGCACTCAGACCCTGCTGACGTAGCGCGAGTAGAAGACCGCACATTCATTTGTTCAACAAACAAAGATGATGCAGGGCCAAACAACAACTGGCGCAAACCATCAGAGATGCGCGCAGAGTTGAAAGCTTTATATGCCGGCGCTATGCGCGGACGCATGATGTATGTCGTTCCATTCTCTATGGGTCCACTCGGTTCACCCATTGCACACATTGGCGTACAACTCACTGACAGCGCATACGTCGCAGTGAGCATGCGCATCATGACGCGCATGGGCCAAGGTGCACTTGATGCGCTCGGCAACGACCAGTGGGTTCCTTGCTTGCATTCTGTTGGCGCCCCTCTTGAAGCAGGTCAAAAAGATTCTGCATGGCCATGCAATCCAGATAACAAATACATCGCTCACTTCCCCGACACTCGTGAGATCTGGAGCTATGGCTCGGGATACGGCGGCAATGCATTGTTGGGCAAGAAGTGCTTCGCTCTGCGTATCGCAAGTGTGATGGCTCGTGATGACGGCTGGCTGGCCGAGCACATGCTCATTCTCAAACTCACCAATCCAGAAGGTGCGCATAAATACATTGCCGCAGCGTTTCCTTCGGCATGTGGCAAAACCAATCTTGCAATGCTTGTTCCAACCATTCCGGGCTGGAAAGCCGAAACCATTGGTGATGACATTTGTTGGATGAAGTTTGGACCCGATGGCCAGTTGTATGCGATTAATCCGGAAGCTGGATTCTTTGGCGTTGCACCAGGAACTGGTTACGACACGAATGCCAACGCGATGCACACATTGTGGGGCAACAGCATTTACACAAACACCGCTCTCACCCCAGACGGCGACGTGTGGTGGGAAGGAATGACAGACACCAAGCCTGCGCGCGCAACAGACTGGCGTAACCAACCTTGGACACCAGAATCAGAAACACCTGCAGCACATCCAAACGCGCGATTCACTGCGCCTGCTGCGCAGTGCCCTTCTATTGCACCAGAGTGGCAAGACCCTGCGGGTGTGCCAATTTCCGCAATTCTGTTTGGCGGTCGCCGACGTACAACGGTTCCACTTGTTACTCAGGCATTCGACTGGAACCACGGTGTGTTCTTAGGTTCAATCATGGCTTCCGAAACAACAGCGGCTGCTGGTGGAGCAGTTGGAAAATTGCGCTTTGACCCAATGGCGATGCTTCCATTCTGTGGCTACAACATGGCCGACTACTTCAAGCATTGGCTCTCAATCGGTACAAAAACCGAAGCAAGCAAATTGCCGCAAATCTTTTTTGTTAATTGGTTCCGTCGCGATGAAGATGGTCGTTTCATGTGGCCGGGCTACGGCGAAAACAGTCGCGTGCTCAAGTGGGTCTTCGAGCGCACCGACGGTCAGGTTGGAGCAGATAGAACCGCAATTGGATTCTTGCCAGCCCCTGGCACACTCGATATCGACGGTCTCAATGTGAGTGAAGCAGACATGCAAGTGTTGCTCAGCGTCGACAATGACGGATGGCGCGATGCAGTGCCTCAAATTCGCGAGCACTATGCAGCATTTGGCGATCGATTGCCACAGCAACTTGGCGCGTCGCTCGACTCGCTCGAAGCCGCCCTCGCCTAACTAGAGAATTTAGGCGGCTTGGCCGACAAGCATTGCGCGGATTGCCAAGCCCATCAGAAATAGGCCACCGAATCCGTACAACAAATACACGCGGCTCTTCAACTGTGCACGGTATGAATAAATGATTGCAATCGCGATAATTGCAACGAAGCCATAGAACGCGTGAAACTGTGGAAACTCGCGCTTGTCTCGATTAACCATGATTACGCCAAGAATCACTTGGATAAAAACGCTGATCTGAGTGAAAGCGGTAAACCACCACAGAGCACGACTGCGCAGTGCAACAACTTTGTGTGCACTCAAAGCCCAAATACCTGCAAGCGCATTTCCGATAATCACGACCCATGCCCAACTCGTGTGCAGATTGAGCAGTGTTGTTGCGTCCATGACTCTTTGAATCTAGCGGATCAGCGTGTCGGCTTCGTGGCCGCCCTGCATGAGAGAAAGTTTGCCGGTCGTATCGCGTTCAAAAATCGTGATCGAACAATTATCAAGACTGCGAATCACGAGCCGATCATCACCCAGCACTCCTCCGATCACTGCATTGATCGCAATGAAGTGACTGAAAATTACGGCATCGTTTTGGATCGCTCGCGCAAATTCGGTGATGCAATCTCGATATGCAACGTAGTCAGACCCGAGCTCGCTCCATGTTCCCTGCATCGCCTGGCGTAACCAAACAATCCGGTCACTCATTTCGACACCTTTGGGTGAAGGTATTTCCGAAACCTCGGCACACACCTTTGGCGCAACCTTCCACATCTGCGCCAATGGTGCTGCGGTTTGTTGACAACGCAGTAGCGGACTCGTGATGATGTTGCCGAGTTGCAGCGACTGCATCTCAACTGCTGCTTCCCGCGCTTGTGCGTGTCCAAGTTCATCCAAACCTGGATCGAGTGCTGTGTCCCAGCCCGCCGATGCTCGACCATGGCGAACCATATATATACGGCTTAAACGAGTCACAAATATTTATCAGCTATTCGCTAGTCAAAGAGCCAGGCGTCTCGCGGAGGACCACTCTCGCCGATCTTCGTAAACCATTCGTGACCAAACGTCATCTGAAAGATTTCTGGGCTCATATTGCCAAGAAAATTTGTGTCAGTTATTTGGCTTGCATGACAAGAAATTGCTTTGCGCTTGAGGTCTGAATACTCTCTCACATCAACACGATGCGAAATCGCGCTTGCTGGCTCGCCCATCGGGTTGCCGTCATCCGCAGGCCCATCCGGATTGAAGTCGTCTGGCGCAGCACCGTCTGGCAATTGCGCTGCATGTTCTTTTGCCATCTCATAGACCATTCGAAAATGATCTCTATTCATCGTCGTTTCAAATACATTTTTAGTTCCTGCGATTGCTGCTGCGCGATGCCCAACTTTGTGCACTTGAATGTGATCTGGGTGTCCATAGTTGCCGTGCCAGTCATACACCGTCACAACATCTGCGTGTTCTTCGATCAACACATCGGCAAGCCGCTGTGCAGCTTCTTCGACATCGGCCGCAATAAATGCTCCTGGCAAAGTATTTTGCTCCCAGCCAGTCATGCCAGAGTCGCAGTATCCGAGCCACACCAGTCGGTGTACTCCGAGTACCTCACATGAAGCTTGGGTTTCACGTTTACGGCGATCCATCAGTGTCTCTCCTGGAGCAAGATCGTCCGGAATTTGACCATGATCACCGTTTGTGGCGACTACCAAGACGACGCGATGACCGTCTCGAGATGCTCGGGCGAGCGAGCCGCCCATAATCAAACTCTCATCATCTGGATGGGCGTGGAACGCGACGACTGTGCCCATTATTTGTTCACTTCCTTTGATGATCCGTCTACTACAGCTCCACTTGCAAGCAGTGCGGAAATGCGCTCTGCTTCAAAACCCCAGTCGGTCAATACTGCACGCGAATGTTGACCTGCATGAGCAGGCGCACTCGGAATTGCTGCCGCAGTGCGCGAAAAGCGCGGCGCTGGTGCTGGTTGTGTAACGCCTCCAACTTCAATAAATGTTTGGCGAGCAACGTTGTGCGGATGCTTTGCTGCTTCACTCATCGTCAGCACGGGAGCAAAGCACACATCGGTACCTTCCATGATCTCGCACCACTGCGTCATTGTCTTTGTGCGCATCACATCGGCAAGCTTGGCCTTGAGAGTAGGCCACTGCGATGCATCCATCTGTTTTGCAAATGCAGGATCATCGGTGAGCCCAGTCTTTTCAAGCAGCAGTGCATAAAACTGTGGCTCAATACTGCCAATCGAGACATACTTGCCATCGCTGCATTCGAACACATCATAAAAATGCGCTCCAGTGTCGAGCAAATTTGTACCTGGCTTATTCTCATCAAAAATTCCAATGTTCTTCATCGCCCAGAACATGCTCATCAACACTGCAGACCCATCGACCATTGCGGTATCAACCACTTGACCCTTGCCGCTCTTTTGCGCTTCGAGTAATGCGCATACGACGCCGTATGCCAAAAACATTCCTCCACCTCCAAAGTCGCCAACCATGTTTAATGGTGGCACTGGCGCCTCACCTGCACGAGAAAAATGTGCGAGCGCACCCGCAAGTGAGATGTAGTTGATGTCGTGTCCGGCAGATGACGCGTATGGTCCATCTTGACCCCAACCTGTCATGCGTCCAAACACAAGCTTTGGATTGCGCGCAACACAAACATCAGGTCCAACCCCAAGTCGCTCCATTACTCCTGGGCGAAATCCTTCGATCAATGCATCGGCATGCTCCACCAATGACAACAAAGTTTCAACGCCATCAGGACTCTTGAGATCGATGGCAATGTTGCGTCGACCACGCAACAACACATCCCAGTGCGCGTCTTCAGGTGCCGGACCACGCACCGACTGTGTGCGCTCAACACGAATTACTTCAGCGCCCATGTCGGCCAGCATCATTGCCGCAAAAGGACCTGGTCCAATTCCTGCAATCTCAATTATCCGGTAGCCCGACAATGGGCCACTCGATTTTGTCGACTGGGATTGATTCGCCATATGGTCAAAGACTACTTAGGCAACGACTTGTGCAACGTGCTCCAAGATTGCACCTGTCAATATCGGCCACAGTGGTTGTGGCAGATCATGACCCATGTCATCTACGAGTAGGAGTTTTGATCCTTGGATCAACTCTGCAGTGCGCTCGCTACCACTTTGCACTATCAGTTGATCATCAGTGCCGTGAATGACCAGCGTTGGACATGAAATTGTTGCCACCTGCTCATGACGTCTGCCCGATCCATACACGGCTGCAAGTTGACGAGGTGCACCTTCTGGATAAAACGCACGGTCATAACTTGCTGCTGCCGCAGCATACGAAAGTTCGTCGCTGCGATATTTCTTCGACTGCCATACTTGCCATTGTGTGGAAGATGCAATGTAATCCTCGCGGCTTGTCGTTGGCAGAGGGTCTGCAAAAATGACCATCGCAGCATCCATCGATGGCTGACCAACATCGGGGTCACCTGGCTGCGACGAAATTGAAGTGAGCGTCATGGTTCGGTCCCGATGCTCATACGCCACAACCTGGGCGATCATTCCGCCAAGCGACATTCCGAGCACATGTGCGCGCTCAATGCCCAAGTGATCAAGTACACCAACCGCATCGGTCGCCATGTCCGACAGTGAATAAGGAATTGGTGGAATCGGCTTATCGGTCATCGCCGCCATGATGATCGGACCCGTATCGACGACCACTCCATCTAAATGCGTGGATAATCCGCAATCGCGATTGTCAAAAATAATTACGAAATAACCAGCGTCGGCAAGTATCTGACAAAAAGCTTGAGGCCACACAATCATCTGAGCGGTGTATCCCATAATCATCAAAATGGCTGGATTGCTGGGTGAACCGAATGTGGCGTATTCGATTTCGATTAATCGATTATCAGATGAATGAACAGTTGTTTTTGGCACCGTGTCATTCTTGCCCAAACATGCTGTTCTCACAACTTTGGGGAATAATGACGCTAATCAATGTGTGTAAATATATGTATATGTCTGCCGAGGTCGTTGCTCGCTCGCCGGGACGTGTCAACTTGATTGGAGATCACACCGACTACACCGGTGGAATGGTCCTGCCAATGGCAATCGACCGATACACAACAATCGCCGCACAGCCACTTGATGCAGCGATACAACTCACAAGCGCGGATCAACCAATTGAGCTGCACTGCGCACTGCCCGTGGTTGATCCGACTTCGACCATGCCCGCATGGGGTCGATACGTCACAGGGGTTGCCGCTCTCCTGAATGTTGAGCGTGGTTTTTCTGGGTCGGTGTCAACAACGCTTCCACTCGGCGGCGGCTTGTCTTCGAGCGCCGCTCTCGAACTCAGCACCGCCCTCATGTTGTGTGCAGTCAACGATCTTCCTGCTCTTACCTCGCTCGAACTGGCGCAACTCTGTCGAATTGCAGAGCACTTGGCAACCGGAGTTCCCTGCGGAATCATGGATCAACTTACTTGTGCTTCTGGTGTTGCCGGCAGTGCCCTATTAATTGATTGTCACTCGTTGCAAGTAAGCCCAATTGAAATTCCAAATGATGTGAACATCTATGTTCAGTTCATTGCGCATCGGCAACTTGCTTCAAGCGCGTATTCTGATCGCGTCACCCAATGCGCTCAGGCAGAACAACACATTGGTCCATTGCGATTAGCCGAAGTAGGTAGCGTGCGCAACATTGCTGACGAGGTGTTGCAACGGCGTGCACTTCACGTTGTGAGTGAAAATGAGCGTGTTCGCAGAGCAACTGTGGCGCTAGCACTTCAAGACATGACAACGTTTGGTCAGTTGATGAACGAAAGCCACCAAAGTTTGCGCGACAATTTTGAAGTTTCAACAAACCAAATGGACGAGGCCGTCCGTAATGCGCAGCAGACGGCGGGAGTATTCGGTGCACGAATGACAGGTGGTGGTTTTGGCGGTTGCATCGTGATCGTTGCAGACTCAACTGCAAACATGAACAATCTTGATGGCGCAACGCTTGTCAAGCCTGTTGGCGGTGCAAAACTAGTTAACTAGCGTTGTGCATGGCTCGCTGAATAAAACTTTGCACTTGCTCGGGATCGCGAATGTTGTCGAACACTTCCATTCCGTCCTCTCCGCCAGACTCAATCAACAAGTCGCCAGCTCCGATCATTCGCTCAAAGATCGATTGATGAAAATTGATGTTATTTACTCGGTACAACGGAATCTCGATACCTGTTCGGGCTATCACTCCTGAACGAAAAACAACACGCTGGTTGGTCAGCACAAAGTGAGTCCTGCTCCACTTCAAAGCACGCGACAACAGCCGGATCACAGCAATGAACACGGCGACCTGTACTGCGCGCACACAGACAGTCTCAAGCAATCGCATTGCCTTTGATGACTGCTCATTAGAAATGTCGTAACTCTTGAACCAAACAATCAACAGAGTGATGAGCGAAATTGACGGCTCTACAAATGTCCACCAGTGAGGATGCAAGTCCAAAATTACATGCTCGTCATCATTGAGATATTTCGTAGAAAACGCCATGAATGCATCGTAATGTGCAGCGTGTTACACGGAACGCCTACAGTCTCTGCATGCTTAAGGACGACTTACTGCGTGGGCTCGATGCCCAACAGCACGAAGCAGTGGTCACTCCACCTTCGTCAATTGTCGTGCACGCCGGTGCAGGTTCTGGGAAAACACGTGTACTCACCCACCGCATCGCATACCGAGTAGCCACTGGCACTGCAAACCCCGAGAATATTTTGGCCATCACCTTCACTCGCGAAGCCGCTGGTGAAATGCGCAAGCGACTGACCAATCTCGGTGTTGATCGATCTCACGGTGCAGGACCAACGGTTGGCACATTTCACGCCGTTGCACTTTCGCTCCTACGTCAACGTCTCATTGATCTAGGTCAGCCGGTGCCAAACATTGTGCACAACCGAACCGCGCTAGCAACCGCTGCGGCAGGCACTCACCGCATGGCTAGCCGACCACGAGAGTTACTTGCCGAGATCGACTGGGCTCATGCGCGCATGATCGCTCCCGCTGACTATGTACAAATGGTCAAGCGACTGCAACGCACGCCGCCTACTGCTGCACCAGAAATTGCAGAGATCTATAAGCAGTACGAACAACTCAAAGTGAAACGCCAAATTGTCGACTTAGACGATTTGCTCGCACGCGTGATTGCTGACATGCGTGCAGACACCGGCTACGCAGAGGCTGTACGTTTTAGATTCAAGCACTTGTTTGTTGACGAAGCCCAAGACATGAACCCGCTGCAATATGCACTGTTCGAGGAAATTCGTGGCGGTCGCCCAGACGTATTCGTCGTTGGAGACCCACTGCAAGCCATTTATGGATGGAACGGTGCCGATCGGATGTTGTTCGACACTCTTCCCGACGCACTCGGACACACCACTGTGCTGAGCCTGCCAAACAATTATCGATGCTCACCGCACATTGTGCATGCTGCGCGCCACGTCGCCCTTCAAACTGGCGAAGCATTTGAGATCGCGGCAGTGCGCGAAGACGGCCCACACATTCGTATGGCTGGTTTTGATGACGAACAGGAAGAAGCCGACGGAATCGCATCGCTACTTTGGCAATATGCGCCTACAGCAGGTGCGCATCCGTGGCAATCGTGTGCGGTTCTTGTGCGTACCAACACTCAGCTCGTTGCGATTTCCAAAGCGCTCACTCGCGCTGGAATTCCAATTGGATCAACTCGCCAACCACCAGAAATCACTGCTGCGATTGCAATGGCAGCACAGTCAACAAGCAGGCACGGCCTGACTACTTGGTCTGCAGACATACTCAATGAGTCGATTGATGAAGCCGAACGCACTGTTGCCGAAATGGTGCGACAGTTCGTACAGCAAGACACCATCGGCACTGTTGACGGTCGCGCGTTCAGCGCATGGGTTGCGGCGAACGCAACTGTTTCTCACCCAAAGGCTGGCGTAGATCTGCTTTCGTTTCACGGCGCAAAGGGTCGCGAGTGGGATTGCGTTGTCATTGCTGGAGCAGAAGTTGGCCTCCTGCCCCACGGCTCCGCAACGTCGACCGACCAAAAGCGCGAAGAAGTACGACTCGCCTATGTTGCAATTACTCGCGCTGCCCATCAACTATTTGTCACGTATGCCCGTAAGCGAAATACCCGCAACGCTGGCATCAGTCCACTTTTGCAAGACATGCCAACATCGATTGACATGCCAGTCGTCGCATTACCAACGATTACACGCTTGGCTCGTCGAGCATCCAATGACCCAGATTTGTTAGATGACCTAACAACCTGGCGCCGACATCTTGCACGATCATTGTTTCAACAACCAACAGGTATCTGTAGTGACGAAGAACTGAAGCGGCTTGCAAGTGCGCAGCCACAAGACCGCGAGATGACTATTGATGACTTGGCTGCCGTAATGGGAAAAAGCATGGCGCAGCGTATTGCGCCAGCAGTGCTACCACTTTTTGCGCGTCACGCATCTCGCAGCTGAGTCAGGCGCTCAAAAATCTCTGGTCTCATTGACACAAATATTCCTGTGGCCTCCGCACACAAAGTTTCACCGTGATGCAACGATGCAGAAGTGATGATTTTTCGCTTCTCAGTTGATGCAACAAATGCGCGAAACTCAAGTGGCTTGCGCAGAGGTGTTGGTGCGCGGTAATCAATTGTCAGGTTGACTGTCATGCCCGGATTACCGGTAGTTGATTGAGCCACGCCACACACTTCATCAAAATAGGCAGCGATAATTCCGCCGTGCACGCACCCCGGCGGCCCCTCATATGCCGAACCAAACGTGACACTGCCAAGAACATTGATGCGACCGTTTTCATCGATAGAAGTGGTAATCGTCATCGGCATTGCGATTGGATTTATCGCACCGATAATTGGGCTGCGGTCAAGAAAAGATGCACCGGCCAACGAAACATTCGCTTCAATTTCATTCCGAATCACTTGTGCTCGTTCGGCACGCTCTTTTTCTTCATCCGTCATAGGCGCTTGACGGATATGAAAACCTGCGAAGTTGTTCGGCTGATTGGACATGATGACTTCTTTACATCTCCATCACAACAGGAGCATGGTCGCTTGGCTTTTCACCTTTGCGAGCATTGCGGTCGACCACGGTCATTTTGGTGCGCTTGGCAACCGAATCACTGACGAGCAGCAGGTCAATCCGCATTCCATGATTTTTATGAAACCCGCCATCGCGATAATCCCACCATGAAAACAACTTTGGTTCGGGATGTTGATCGCGATAGATATCGGTCAGACCCCATGCGCAGAGATCACTTAAAACTTCACGTTCTGGTGCGCTCACATGCGTCGAACCAACGAGTGCTTCTGGATCCCACACATCTATGTCGTTTGGGGCAATATTGAAATCTCCCGTCACGATCACATCACCCGCAGGTTTGGCAATTTTGGCGACGTGCTGTTTCAATTGCTTCATCCAACGCAACTTG
>CAINTF010000226.1 GCA_903853285.1 uncultured Acidimicrobium sp.
GCATTCAATCACGAGTATTTGTACTGGGTTGGTTGTGCAGGCAGCTTCGACGACAAGAACAAAAAAGTGACGCAGTCGATGGCCAAGTTGCTCAAGCGCGCAGGCGTCGATGTAGCAATTCTTGGACCAAGCGAAATGTGCACCGGCGACAGTGCTCGCCGCAGTGGCAACGAATACTTGTTCCAAATGTTGGCAATGCCAAACATCGAGATGCTCAACGGAATGGGCGTACGCAAGATCATCACGCAGTGCCCACACTGTTTCAATACTCTTGCAAACGAATACCCGCAATTGGGTGGCACGTACGAAGTGATTCACCACTCACAGTTGCTTGAGCACTTGATTGACAGCGGCAAGTTGGATGTAAGCAATGCAACACTCGAAGAGCGCATTACGTATCACGACTCGTGTTACCTCGGACGCCACAACGATGTGTACTTGGCACCACGAAACGTTGTCAGTTCAATCAAGGGTGCAGACCTCGTTGAAATGCCGCGCAATGGAACTACCGGAATGTGCTGCGGTGCAGGCGGGGCGCGCATGTGGATGGAAGAAAACATCGGCACAAAGATCAACGACGAGCGCGCAGCAGAAGCAATTGCAACTGGTGCAAGTCGCGTCGCAACAGCGTGTCCGTTCTGTTACATCATGCTCGACGATGGTGTGAAGGGTGCTGGCAAAGAAGAGACCGAAGTCAAGGTCGCGGACATTGCCATTCACTTGCTCGATGCACTCGAAAATGGTGAGCGCATTAATGCTGAGCGACCATCGCCACTCGCAGTTCCTGCTGCTGGAAACTAACTAGCGAAAGTTTTCGAAGTAACGACTTGGGGTCGGCCCGCGCTGACCCTGATATTTGGAACCTCTCGCACCTCTGCCGTACGGATTGTCGGCAGGAGTGGTCATCGTCATGAAACTCACTTGACCAATCTTCATATTTGGGTACAACGTGATCGGAAGATTGGCGACGTTTGACAACTCGAGTGTGATGTGGCCATCAAAGCCTGCGTCAATAAACCCTGCTGTTGAGTGAATCAATAGGCCAAGTCGACCGAGTGAGCTTTTGCCCTCAACGCGAGCGACCAGATCGTCAGCAATTGCAACTCGCTCGAGTGTTGAACCCAAAACAAATTCGCCTGGGTGCAACATAAAAACGCCATCTTGAGGAACTTCGACCAACTCGGTGAGATCTGCAAGATCTTTCTTTACATCAATAACTGCCGCTGTGTGATTGCGAAACACCCGGAACAGGTTGGAAACTTTGACGTCAATTGACGACGGCTGCAAGCACGACTCGTCAAGAGGATCAATGATGATTCTTTTCGAGGCGAGGGCCTCACGAATGCTTTTGTCAGACAGGATCACAACGAAGCACACTATCTAACAGCCTTCGTCTCTGGCTAATAGCCCTCAGCACTGATTAAACATGACTATCACAGGATTTGAACTTGATTTCGGGTTGGTACTCTCTACAACGGTTTCGCGGGTGTAGTTCAGAGGTAGAACATCAGCTTCCCAAGCTGAGAACGCGGGTTCGATTCCCGTCACCCGCTCAACAAACTGACAAGGGCCCATGCGGCTGCAACACCGCCGATAATCGCCATCGTCACGGTTCTTGTAATTGGTGCCTGGTCCAAATCATCGCTTGCATGTTTTGGTTTCTTTGTTGCACTCGGTGGTCTGACGATGGCCAACACATTCCCCACACACATTGCTCCGCCAAGTGCGAGCACTAAATACGCAAGAAGGTCTTTGCCAAGAAACATGCGTTAGTTGCGAAGTGCGGCATCGACAACAGGATCTGAAGCCACGCCTTCAAAACGGGTGTACGTCGAGAGCCAAGCAAGGCGTGCGGTACCCAATGGTCCTGCACGGTGCTTAGCAACGTTGATTTCGGCAAGACCCTTCAAGTTGGGATCTTGGTCATAAATTTCAGCGCGATACAAGAACATCACCACGTCGGCGTCCTGCTCAAGTGCACCAGACTCGCGCAAGTCGGAAAGTGTTGGATGCTTATCAGTGCGTGACTCGAGTTGACGGCTCAACTGACTCAATGCCAAAACCGGCACGTTGAATTCACGCGCCAACAACTTGAGCTTTCGACTGATCTCGCTCACTTCCAATTGCCGGTTCTCTGGTCGACCATCACCACCCATCAACTGCAAATAGTCGATCACGATGAGTGAAAGCCCGCCATCACGACTGATCGTGCGGCGTGCTTTTGCACGAATTTGACCAACTGATGTGCCGGCACTGTCGTCAATGATCAAAGGAATATCGAGTCGACCAACAGCGTGACTGATCTTTGTCCAATCGTTTGCCGACGGACGACCTGTGCGCAACAACGTACTGTCAACTCGCGCTTCGCTCGACAAAATACGTTGCGCAAGTTCGGCTTTACCCATTTCCAACGAGAAAAAGAGTACGGGTTGCATCAAAGTCTGAGCAGCGTGCACCGCGAGTCCAAGTGCAAATGCACTCTTACCCATTGCTGGACGAGCTCCGATGATGTTGAGTGTGCCGGGCTGCAAGCCGAGCAACACTTTGTCGAGTTCTGCAATTCCCGTTGGCACACCCGTGATGGCGCCTTTGTTGTCAACGAGTGTTTGAAGTTTTTCGATCGCCTGATCGATCAACACGTTCACTTTCTCTGCATTGTCTCCGATATGACTCTCGCCAATATCGAAAATCTTGCTCTCTGCATCATCAATTGCTTTATCAACGTCGTCTGGTTCGTTGAATGCGATCTCGGCAATATCGGATGCTGCACCAATTAATCGACGAAGGCGAGCGGTGTCGCGAACAATCTTTGCGTAACGATCAGCACTTGTGATCGCTGGTGTTGCATTTTGTAATGTGAGCAATGCATCAAGGCCACCGATGGTGTCGAGTGTGCCCGCGCGACGAAGTTCTTCTGCAACTGTGACAGCGTCAACTGGCTCGCCACCCGTATTGAGTGATCGAATCGCATCGTAAATATGACGGTGAATAGGTTTGTAAAACTCGTCGGGAAGCACACCGCGTTCGAGTGCTGCAGCTACGGCATCGCGCGACAACAACATTGCGCCCAACAATGATGCTTCGGCATCAAGGTTGTGCGGCGGCACACGTTGCGTGCTGCGTTGCACTGGTCGTGTGTCGTTGTTTGATTCACCCGCTAATGACATACGTCTACCTTGCCCGAACTTGCCTGTTGATCGCTAGGGGCATAACCATGTGACTTAACTGTGGATAACCACATGCAACCCCGCTACGCGGAGCCATTGCGTCGCGTTACTTGGCTACGACAGAGAGGTTGATCACACCAACAACTTCGGCGTACAGCTCGACCGAAACTGCATGGTCTCCAACTGAACGGATCGGTGTGTCGATGGTGATGTTCTTGCGATCAACAGTGATTCCTGTTTGATCCAAGAGTGCTGCTGCGATCTCGGTTGTTGAGATCGAACCAAACAAACGACCCTCGGCTCCGGCTTTTGCCTTGACCTTGACTGTTTGTTTGGCCAAGTTCGCTGCAACACCACGCGCGGCTTCGCGCTCGGTGTTTTCACGCAAGTCACGAGCACGGCGCATCACGCCAGCCTGAACAACTTCACCTTCGGAAGCCACAATGGCCAAGCCATGTGGCAACAAATGGTTGCGTGCATGACCAGACGAAACGGTGATGATGTCGCCGCGGCGACCGACACCTGCAATATCAGAACGAAGCAAAACCTTCATGGTCTATGCCTCCTCGGTTGTAGTGGCGGCTGAAACTTCAACATCAGCAGCTGGTGCTGCGGCTACCGAAGATTCGGCGGCATCAATTGCTGCTGCGTACTTGTCGACAAATGCTGACTCGTTTGAACCTGCATCTGAGTTCGGTGCGCCACGACGTGGACGATCGCTACGTGAGCCACCGTCTTCCTCGCCACGACGAGGTGCGCGCGCTGCGGCAACTCGCTTGGTGTATGGCAAGAGTGCCATTTCGCGTGCGTTCTTTACCGCAAGTGCGACGTCACGTTGTTGCTGAACGGTGTTGCCGTTCATGCGACGTGCACGCAACTTCGATCGATCGGACATGAAGCGCTGCAACAAGTTCACATCTTTATAGTCGATGTACCCAATGTGCTCAGCGTGTAAAACGTTTGGACGCTTCTTGTATTTGCGCATTGCAGCTTTCGCTGCCCTCGCTTTGTTGGTTTTACTTGTCATGTCTTAATTCCCTTTGTGGTTAATGAGTGGTGTGATTAGAACGGTTCTTCGCCGGTGTCATGAGGATTGACATCGGTGCCTGGGTTTGCGCCACGTGAGGCACCGCCCTGGCTTGGGCCATCAGTTTTCGGAGTGCGCTCAACTTGTGCAGTCGCCCAACGAAGGCTTGGTCCGAGCTCGTCAGCGATCACGTCGATCGCA
>CAINTF010000227.1 GCA_903853285.1 uncultured Acidimicrobium sp.
CGGAAACGCTGCCAACAACGTTCCAAGTGCCATCAAGAATCCGCCGATCCAGAGCCACACAAGAAGTGGCTTAATGAACACCTTGATGTGTGCCTCACCCGAATCTTGCAATACCGGCGGCTCGAGCGTGAGATAAATATCTCCACGAATGCCCGTCTTTACCGAAGGCGTACCGATGTTCATACCAGCTTTAGTGAACTTTGTAATTGCTGGGGCATATGCCTGACCACCATCGATGGAGATAATTGCCTTGACGCTGGTAGCGCGATCCGTTTTTTCTTCGACGATCTTCACAAGTTCAAAACTGTGTCCAGAAAAATAAGCGGGTGTGCCGGTCTTCAAGAAGATCTCTTGGCTATGCGTAAAACTGTTTGATGCAGCGAGCGCCACAGCAATCAAGATGACGCCAACATGCACAATCATTCCACCGTTTGTGCGACCAACTAATCCCCGCAGTCCCTGCCTGCGCGTAGCCAACACCACTTGACGCAATGCCGAACCACTTGCAAACCCACCAAGCGCAAATGTAAGCAGCGGCATAAACCCAGTTGCTCCAACAGCGACACTGATACCCAATGCTCCGACGCCACACCATGCTGGCCAGAACAATCTCGTGCTCAATAACTCGGTTGATGCCTTGCGCCATGGCAACACAGGTGCAATCGCCATGAGGGTAAGTAGAGCGATACCGATTGGCGCAACCAACTGGTCGAAGAATGGAGCGCCGACAACGATGTTGCGCGACTGCAGCGCTTCAATGACGAGTGGAAAAACTGTGCCAAGTAAAACAACAAATGCGAATATTGCGAACAATACGTTGTTGATTAAGAACGCGCCTTCGCGTGAGACAACCGAGTCAATACTTCCTGGCGCGTGAAGTCTGTCGCCACGCCACCCGATCAAGCCAATCGAGACGATGACAATGAGCCCGAAGAACACCAAAAGCCATGGCCCAATAGCGCTCTTACTAAATGCATGCACACTGTTGAGCACGCCCGACCGAGTGAGGAATGTTCCAAGAATCGTCAAACTGAAAGTGGAGACAAGCAACGAGAGGTTCCACACTCGCAACATGCCGCGCCGTTCTTGCACCAACACCGAGTGAATGTATGCAGTCGCAGTGATCCATGGAAGCAATGAAGCATTCTCAACCGGGTCCCATGCCCACACACCACTCCAACCCAAAACTTCATAGCTCCACCAACTGCCAAGGATGATTCCAAAAGTGAGGAACCCCCACGCAAAAAGCGTCCACCTGCGAGTGGCTAATAGCCAACCTTCGCCAACCCTGCCCGTCACCAGTGCGCCAATTGCAAACGCGAAAGGAACAGTCACTCCTACGTAACCCAAATACAACAGCGGTGGATGAAACAACACCAGGATGTGATTTTGCAACAACGGATTTGGCCCTGGCCCATCGAATACTCCTGGGGCACCTTTCGCAAATGGATTGGCTGGGCCGAATGAAAGCAAAAAGAAAAATGTCGAAACAATGAACATCACGCCCATCGCCCAGTTGGCCAACACATCGTCCATTTTTTTACGCAACCAAAAGCAAACTGCCAATGTGTAGCCAGCCAATATAAGTACCCACATCAATATTGAGCCTTCTAGTGCGCTCCACACTGCTGCAAAGTTGTACAACGCTGGAGTTGCAGTAGAACCAACCTTTTGAACGTACGCCATTGAAAAATCACGCGTGATCATCGCGTACTCCATGGTCGCAAACGCACCGACTGCAGCGGCAAAAATTAGAATCGCAAAACGAGGAATGAGTCGTGCAACTGCTTGATCTCGGGAACGCGCGCTACTGATTGCGGCAATTGCGCCAAACAACGAGCCAATGATGCCAACGAGCAGTAGAGCTCGTCCGAGCGGACTACTTATCCCGCCTGCGGCGAACATACCTGTGCCTCTGCTTTTTTCAATCGATCTGCGTTATCGGCGACATATGCATTGGAGTGTTTCACTTCAATTCGTGTTGCCTCGAAAACATCGCCGACCAATCGACCTTGCGCAACCACAGGTATGCACTCCTGAAAGATGCCACCCGGATCGCCTTCATAGACAACTTGAATGGTTTTCTCATTGAAGATCATCACAAAGTTTGTGGAGTTATTGACTGACTTCAAAGAACCCTTTTCAACTGTGCCCTGCACCCGAATGCGCCTGCCCGGCTCGCACCCAGCACGGCTACCAATTTCGTCGACGTTGCAGTAATAGTCAATTGCCGAAGTTAAAAACTTGGTGACGATGGTGCCACCGGCGACAACAATAACAACGAGCAATGCGACGTAGCCCCATTTTGTGTTGCGCTTGCGTGGCGCGAGAGGCGCGTTTACTTCAGACGTGCGCGGAGTTAAGTCCAAGGTTTGTCCTTGTCAGCAACTTTGCTCGCCAATTCACGACCTTGCAGAACAGTTCTGACAACGAGCGCGGTAATGACCGCAAACGTTACGCCGTACACCGCAGCGATAAATCCGAGATGATCCATTACTTCGTTCCAGTATTTTTGTTTGCGTTTTTGTTTGCGTTTTCGTTGGCGCGTTCTCGCAGTGCCGCATCAAGTTGCGTCATCTGCATCGCATCCTGCATTGCCAACACTCGCTGGCGGTGCAACACCAACCAAGCAAATGTCATTGTAAAACCGATCACGCCAACCAGAAGTGTGGTCAACATCGATCCGTCCATCTTGATGTCGCCATCGCCACTCAACACACTTGCCTTCTGATGCAACGAGCGC
>CAINTF010000228.1 GCA_903853285.1 uncultured Acidimicrobium sp.
ACAGCATCTTTACGGAATCGAGTACTTAAATCTGATCGAAAGAACTTTGCGCCTTCTCGAATCACATAGTTCAAGATGAAGAATTGATACGCCGAGGGCAGGAACTCAATTTCTTCTTTTGTGAGTGGGTACACAGCGTGATACGCCTTCAAGAAGGCTACGAAACGTGGCTCAACCAACGTGTGTGGCGAGTAGGTAAATTGCGTTTTGTCTCCAGTATGCGAAGCAGCGCGTGAGAGAAAATAGAAGTCCAACATGCGAGTGTCAATACGGAACCAGTCATAATCCCAGCGTGTGAAGAGTCGCTTCTCGGCTCCGTCACTTTCGGTAACGGAGAAATTTCCAAGATTCCAGTCGACCAAGATGGGGATCTTGTTCCATTCGTCAAAGTGAATGTCCTCTAGATGCTGCAGAAAATTATGGGTTGATGTTCGCAAATAGGCGACATCACTCGCGCGCAAATCAAAATTCCGTGGTGCGAATTCACTCGACAGTTGCTCAAGGAGATGAATTGCATCACCTTTGACAGAGTTGGACGTAGCCGGCAAGTGCGGCGATGCCTCTGCACAAGACTTATGGAATGACGCGATTTCTCGAGCAAGAAAAACTATGTCGTCGTTAGTGATAATCCGAGGTAGTTGTGTTCCTCGTTCTACGTCGTTGTAGAACGCCGCCCAGCATGTTCCGTCGTACCACGTGTATGCCCGACCATCACGTGGGAGAACCTGTGCAAGAAAACCAGCCCAGCGTGTTTTCTGCAATGACTGCACAAGTTTGAACAGCCTGTCATGGTCTTCGGCAAACAAAAAGTACGAACCGTACGACGAAACCTTGCCAACAATGTGCGACCCATCATGAAGATGCAAACGAAAGACGTGATTAGTCGAAACGTGCGCACTGACTTCGACAATCTCGACGATCTTGCGCGGATCTCCATAATCGGCCCAGGCAAGGCGAACAATGTTTTCCGCGTCTTTCATTGCGGCAATGAACTGGCTTGGAAATTAAGAGCGGAGTGATCGAACACCAATTGGAGCGATGAGTCGGTAACCCGCAGCGTGTCTTTCTTCTTCAGATTCTCCACCCCAGAAACCATACTCATGGTTCTCACGTGCAAATGTTCGACATGCATCAAGCACCGGACACTCCATGCATACTGATCGAGCCATTTCTTCGCGTCTCTCACGCGTTTGCGGGCGCTCAGCGATGGCGGGGAAGAACACGTTGGTGAGACCCAAACAAGCGGCGTTCTCCATCCACTCATCGTCACTTTGTATCCGTTGCCCAAATTCAACTGCCGCCATAGTGCCCCCGCTGAACAGGACTCTAGTGGGTAACTAATTGACTGGTCAATTACAGATTACGAACACAAGCATGGACGAATAGTCAGTCAAGAACTGAGCGAAGTCCAGCGACAAAGGCCGAAATATCCGCTGAATCAACATCCCATGCTGTCATCCAACGAAACTGGTGATTTGCGGCATCCCAGTCCCAAAAGAAGGTCCAATCCTGGAGAGCCCTACTTACCGCCGGATCAAGAATGGGGTAGATGCTGTTGACCGCTGGAGGCGTTGAAAGCCGCAGCATCTCAATATCTTTCACTTCTGTAAAAAGAGCCTTTGCTGCCGAGTTGCTCGCGACTCCGAGTTCGATGAACAAGTCATTGTTCAAGAACGCTACGTATTGGGCCGAAATGTACCTCATTTTTGAGTACAACTGAGTTGACTGTTTGCGAATGTATAACGATCTTTTTGCAAGATCGGTGTTGAAGAAAATTACAGCTTCTCCGAACATCACACCTGTCTTTGTGCCACCGAACGTCAAGACGTCTACGCCAGCGTCGATGGTGAACGAACGCAATGCTTCTCGTGTTGCACCAAGTGCGGCCGTTGCATTACAAATACGTGCACCGTCCATATGCACAAGCATGTTCATTGCATGCGCGGCATCACAGAGATCTTTTACTTCTTGAGCCGAATACAACGTGCCAAGTTCAGTTGCTTGAGTAATCGAAACAACTCGTGGTTGCACATGATGTTCGCTTCCAAAAAGATGCTCGAGCGAATGTAAGTCGTTCGGACGCAATTTGGCGTCATGTGAGGGGAGATCGATAAGTTTTGCTCCAAGGAAACGTTCCGGAGCACCAGCTTCATCAACCGCGATGTGAGCCCATGAAGTACAAACAACAGCTTCTGCAGGTTGCAACATGTTGGCGAGTGCCATCACATTTGCGCCAGTGCCACCGAAAGCAAAACGAGTGACCACATCTTTGCCAAAGAGTTCGGAAAATGCAGCTTCAGCTTCTTGCG
The DNA here is from genome assembly GCA_903853285.1 of uncultured Acidimicrobium sp. GTDB lineage: Bacteria > Actinomycetota > Acidimicrobiia > Acidimicrobiales > Ilumatobacteraceae > UBA3006. Next base: position 2,310 of record CAINTF010000228.1, read on the forward strand.
TATGACGATCGTTGCCGTAGGCGAGTGCATGACCAGAATTCGCTCTGTCCAATGCCTCCATCACGAGGGGATGAGTACCAGAGGCATTGTCGCTCGAAAGCAATCTGCTGGGGGCAACAAGATGCGACGGTACTGAGCGAGTGGACATCTATTCAGTATGCGCAGTAATACTCGCATTTTGCCTGTTCATGACCTACCTTTTCGTCATGACGAAACACACAGAACAGACGATTCTTACGCCGAAGAGCGTCAGCAATACCCAGACTCCCGTCACCACCCAGGATCACCTCAAATGTCGGTGGTGCAGAAGTCCTTTGCCAGCGAGTTCTGGTGCCGGCAGACCACGAGAATTTTGTTCGCAAGCATGTAGGCAATGGGATTGGGTCGCGCGTCAACGTGCGTCAGAGTTGGCACTGAGTGAAGACGAGCTGGTGATCACACGAACTGAGCGAGACAAACTCCGTGACCAGATCTTTGTGCTGCGTTGCGCTGTGCAGGATGTTGAACAAGATTTGGATCCATCGATAGATCCCACAACACGCGATTACAAGGCTGCGTTATCGTGGCTGTTGGACGCGGCTAGGCCGTTAGTTCAGGATCCAGGTCAACCATAAGTGCCTGTTTCAGTCGCTGGTATACGCCCATAATCATAGTTATGTAAAGTCAGGATAAGCAATGAAAACAGGCAAATCCGAACAACATGTCATCCCTACGACCGGCTTAAACGCCCGAAGCATCTCCGCAGCGTTTGATGAGATGTCTATACGAGATGTTCAGTGGCGAGATGGCAAAGCATTCTCATTGGCGTACAACGCAGGCCCTGACGTATTGGCGATTGCTGAGGAGGCATACAAACGTTTCAGCGGCGCCAATGCGCTCAATACGGCCGCTTTCCCCAGCCTGCGCCAGATGCAAGGCGAAGTGCTCGAAATGGCCGGTGTCTGGCTTGGATCGACCCCAGATTCCGCTGGGTACTTCACCAGTGGCGGTACTGAAAGCATTCTGATGGCCGTAAAGGCCGCCAGAGATCAGTTTCGATCCGACTCCTCAATCACCCACCCCAATATCGTCTTACCGACTTCAGCTCATGCCGCATTCGATAAAGCGGCTGCATATTTTGGCGTGGAGTTGAGGCGCGTCGCCGTGCTTCCCGACTGGCGTGCCGATGTTGCCGCCATGGCAACAACCATCGATCAAAACACCATCATGATCATTGGCTCAGCCCCTCAGTATCCACAAGGTGTGGTTGACGACATTCCTGCCCTGGCTGCCCTGGCCCTACAACGAAACATCAATTGCCATGTTGATGCATGCATGGGTGGAGTCTCACTCGCCTACCTCGCGAAACTCGGGCATCAGATTGCACCTTGGAACTTGCGTGTGGACGGCGTTACTTCGATCTCTGTTGATCTACATAAATTTGGCTACACCTCCAAGGGCGCCTCGGTGATTATGTATGCAAATAAACGACTTCGATCATTTCAAGGATTCTTCACAGATCAATGGCTTGGTGGCGTCTATGCGTCGAGTGGAATGCTCGGAACGAAATCTGGCGGTTCAATTGCTGCTGCGTGGGCTGTGATGCACTTTCTAGGTGATGATGGATATCTTCGACTCACAAACAGTGCACGCATTGCGACCGAAAAACTTGCTGCCCACATCACTAGTCACAGTCATCTCGCCTTACTTGCTCAACCTGATGCATTACTACTTTCTTTCGTTGCACAGGAACCAACACGTCTCAACATTTATGCCGTGGCAGATGAAATGTGGAAACGTGGCTGGTACATCGACCGTCAAGAACCACCCCAGTCTTTGCATTGCACTGTTAATGCAGTGCATGATTCGGTGATTGATGAAATGATTGCCGATCTAGATGCGTGCATCGCAATAGTTCTCGACACAGGGATTACTGGAGAAGTTGGCGCATATGGAACACTGTCATGATTTTTTCGACTACTAGGGTTTCGTCATGACGCAAAGCGGCGAATCAAAACCATTTACTGTCCCAACGATCGAAGAGATATTTGCGCTTCTCAGTGCTTTTAACCCTGCGGAAAATGGAGTCAAGGTTGTTGATCAGGCAAAACGATCTATCGAATCTGTCGTTGCAAGTTTGCAGCTTATTTTGCAAAGCATGGAAAACTTCAACAGAGTCGCCAACCGAGTTGACAAGTTGCTCGATGAAATTGAGGATCCAATCCAGAAGCTTGCCGATGCCAGCACTCTCCTAGCCGACCTTGCAAATAATTTGGCTCCGCTGATGGCTTTCTTACCAAAAAAAGAAAGTTAAGCGCTATTGCGCAATTGCAACTGATTGCAATGCCGTTAATGGCTGGCTAGCCACTGACTCCGGACGAGCAAGCGCAACAATCTGTGAGTCAACCTGATCCTTTACTCCAGCAAGTGGCAACACGTTCAGCACGCCTTGACCGTTACGAAGTACATCCACCAATTGATCGCCCTGGCACAAAACTACGGACTGACCACTGATCACGATGTGCGCGGCAGTGATTTCAGATTCAACATGGTTGCGCAAATACTTAAACACTTCGCGCACTGACTCGAGTTTGATTCCTGCATCGAGCAGCGTCTTGATAACGCGGAGTTCCAAAAGATCGCGATAGCTGTACACGCGTCTCGAACCACTTCCAGCCGCATCGCAACTCGACGGACGAATCAAATCGGTGCGCGCCCAATAATCGATCTGGCGATACGTGATGCCGACGATCTCCGCTGCTTTTTTGCCGCTAAACCCTTGACCCATAGTTCAAGGTTAGGAGCGCAAATTGATTTTGACTATCCCTGAAAATCCTCAGGCCTAATGCTGTCAATGAAGTCCCGAAACTCGTCAAGAATCTCCTCTTCCGTGTCCACATGGGTCACGGCTGTCTCCTTGCCAACCAAGTCCATCAGCGTCCGAGTTGCATACATCGGTACGCCTGCCCGTAAAGCCACAGCTACGGCGTCTGATGGACGACATGAAACTATGCGCTCTCCACCACTCCCCTGTAGGTGCAACTCAGCAAAATACGTACTGTCAACGACCTCGGTAATAACAATGCTTTTCAGTTCTGCGTCCACAGCTCCAAAAAGCGAAACAAAGAGATCGTGGGTCAAAGGACGCTCCGGCGTAATTCCCTCAAGAGCAAAATGGATTGATGAGGCCTCTGGTCCACCGATATAGATCGGCAACATACGACGACTTCCGCCAGATTCACGCAGCATCAGAATCGGTGTATTGCTTGGCATCTCCAAACGAACGCCTTCGAGGTCAAGTTCGACGAGCACTACTGCGCGCGCCCTTCGTTGTAGCCACGAGCAGCAACAGTTACAAATGCTGTTCGTAGTTGATCAGCAAGATCTGTTAACTCGTCGAGTAGTTCCATCGCTTCTTGCCGTGCGGCGGGATTGCGCTGTCGAAGAAACGGCATGATCCGTTGCTCGAACAATCCAAACTCTCTCTCCGCGGAATGCTTCCAAGTTTTCAAGTGACGTACATCGATACCTTTGGCAATAAATTGCGCTGCAATCGAAACAATCTCTTTATCGAGCGGACTGTACATTTCAATGTCGCCGACCATTCGAGGCTTTACAAGACCATTCGACACAAGTGACTTCAACACGACATCATCTGCATCCAGTTCTTGCAACAATTCAGTACGACTAATAGAGGATGTGTCATCAGCCTTCTTCGAAGCTCGCGATGGAGCACTGGGCGCTTTAGAAAGATTTTGGCGCGCAGCAGGATGTCCGCCGCTTGTTGCCTCACTTCTCACAATGTGCGGTGAAGTGTCGTCGTATGGCCTGATCATTCCATCGCTTGTATCGCCCTCGAGTTTCGTTCTGATGACGCGCAGTGGCAAATAGTTCTCTCGTTGCTCGCGCAAAATAAATCGGAGTCTTTCTACTTCGGATCTGCTGAACTTGCGATACCCAGAAGCAGTTCGCTCTGGTTCGATCAGACCCTGACTCTCAAGAAAACGAATTTTTGAAATGGTTACATCAGGAAACTCTTCGAGCAGTAGTCCGAGAACCTCGCCGATTGAGAGATAGTTCTTGTCAGTCATCACAGGTCGTACATTCTGCCACTAATCCAATGAAAACTAAAAAGCGGCGCTAGTTGCTTGCACCGTCGAAAAACACCATTCGATACTTACCTACTTGTAATTCGTCACCGTTTTGCAACAAGACTTCTTCAACACGTTCTTGATTCACATAGGTGCCATTGAGCGAGCCCATATCGGTCACCACATAGCCATCGCTGCCGAGCCTCAACTCTGCATGACGACGCGAAACAGTGACGTCGTCTAGACACACCGTGCATTCAGGGTTACGACCGATTTCAATACGGTCTAGCGCTAACGAAAACCGCTCCCCCGAGCGCTCACCCGAACGCATCACGAGTAAACCGTGAGCACTTTGATTGCCTCGAAACTCGCTCAAGAGCACCTGAACATTGTCATGATCACCAGGAGCATCTTGCAGTGGATCAACTTTTGCGAGAACAATTGTTCGTTCGCTCGGATGGTCAAGGACGGTTCCGCAAGCAGAGCAAAATGTCGATTCAGGAGGATTTCGATGCCCACAAGAATTGCAAAATGTATAGGCCATACCCATACCGTAGCGTTCAGCCAACTCGCCCTGCGCGCAGGTTTGCCCGTATAACTGGCACGTACATCACCGCTGTGTAATAGCTCAAAGCAAGTCCTGGAACCGCAAGCAACCAGCCCAAAATAGTTGCGCCATCAGCGAGTCCGCTAGCGCTGGAACCCAATAAGAGCAATGGCACCGACGTCATGAGGAGCAGCGTGTACCACTTACCCCAATAACTGACGGCAAATCGTTGCATACCAAACATCGTCCCAACCAACATGGCTCCGCCAATCGCGATTTCACGAACCATGATGGCGATGCAGAACCAACTCGGTACGCCGCCATCAATCATTACGCCAATCGTTGCAACGATGAACAACATCCGATCCACGAACGGATCGAAAACCGATCCAAACACCGACGTTTGATTGAGTTTTCGAGCAACCCAACCGTCAATCCAATCTGTGTAGGAAATTGCTCCCAACAACCACGCAGCACCTGCCCGATTGTCTTTACCAAATAGCACATACAGAAACACCGGCAACAAACACAAGCGTGCCAAGGTAATCGCATTCGGAATCGAAAGCATTCCAGAGGTCAATTTCACTTTTTCACTGCTCACAAACCACGACACTACAATCTTTGCCATGCCGTCGCTGTTTACCCGAATCATTCACGGTGAAATCCCTGGTCATTTCGTACATAGGGATGAGTTGTGCGTTGCATTTTTGACAATCAATCCAATCGCTACTGGTCACACCCTTGTCGTTCCTATCGAGGAAATCGATGAGTGGACGGACCTTTCATCAACGACTTCAAGCCACCTAATGGTTATCGCGAAAAAGATTGGCTCCGCTCAGAAACAGCTTTACAAATGCAAACGTGTTGGTCTGATTATCGCTGGATTCGAAATCCCGCACTGCCATCTTCATGTAATTCCATCCAACTCGATGAGGGATCTATCTTTTGAGAATGCGGCGGCACATGTTGAACCTGCACAGTTGTCGGAACAAGCCGAGCAATTGGCTTCAGTGCTTAAAACAATTTAAGTTCGTCGAGCGGTTGATTCTGCGTCAATGCGATCGGTTCAATCAGATCGCTCCCATTATTTCGTGAGCTATTCACCTTTGTGCTCACTGCGCACACAGCAAGTGCATCATTGGGAACCAAATCCAAATCGAGCAACGGACTCTGATTATCGGTATCCAACCAATTATCAACTCCCTGTTGATCTAACAAGACAGGCATTCGATGATGGATTTCACCAACCATTTCATTCGCTTGTGTAGTTAACGCCACTGCAGTATTCAGCACACGACCGTTTGGTTCGTTCGGATTTTTCCACGACGTCCAAAGTCCGGCTATTGCCAATATCCCATGATGCGAAAAAGGCGAACCTGCATGTGCCGAGAAATAATAGGGTTGCTTCCCTGGCTTATTTGTGTCATGACGTAATTGTTCCTTCCATTCGAAATATCCGTCCAACGGAAGAACGCAGCGATTGCCTGCAAGCAAACCTCGAAACGAAGGCTTCTCCGCAACGGTTTCAACTCGAGCATTTATCAAACTTGCAGCACGCGAAGAATCTGACGCCCATCGCGGTACGAGACCCCAAGAAAGACTCACGAGTGATCGCGAGCCTGCATCATTCACGATTGCATGAATCCGACTAGTCGGAGCAACATTGAAACTTGTAGGGAGCTCGTCTGTATTCAGTTGCGCTGCAAAGGCTTCCGATATCTGAAGGGCTGAGGTCTTCCGTACAATTCTCCCGCACATAACCTAAAAATAGTCCAACTCAGGACCAAAATCCGCCTGGAGTTGCAAAGATCCACACAAGTATCGGGGTCACCACCAACCCAGGAAGCAACGATCCCAGTCTGATCTTCTTGATTTCCAAAAGATTCAAACCAATAGCCATTACCGCCACACCGCCTGCCGCAAACAATTCGGTTCTCATTCGATCGTCCAGCAAAACATCAATACGAGTTCCAAAGAGCGTCAATGTTCCTTGCACTACGAAAACGCTCACTGCACTAAAAATCGCTCCAACACCGTATAACGCTGTAAAAATCACTGTCATAAAGCCGTCAAGACTTCCCTTGATGATGTACAGCTGTGGTGTTTTACCACTCGCATCTTCAATTGCTCCCAAAATTGTAAGTGGACCAACGCAAAACAGAAGCGAAGCAGTAACGAAGCCCGTCACAAAGCGATTATCGGTACTTCCTGATGCAAACTTTGATTTCAATAGCTCGCCTACTTGAATCAGTCGCTCCTCAACACGAAGCAGTTCGCCGATAAGACCACCGAACACCATCCCAACTAGTGGAAACACAATGTTGTGAGTCTTGATTACATCGCTCATTCCAAGTACCAGGGTGATCAATCCAATTATCTGAACAACCGTCACTCTCATTCGTTCAGGTATGCGGTGACCAACAACGAGGCCAAACCCGCCGCCAACGAGCACCGTAAGCGTGTTAATCAATGTCCCTAATCCGCGCACTTTTCACCTCCACTGTGACCAACAAGGTTACGTCGGACTCTTCAGTCGTGAGCCAATGAAACCAACAATTTGCGTCCATACTGATGATCATGGTTTTAATTTGGGCATGTGGCGCAGCGCTGATGTATGGAGTCGCTGATTACTGCGGTGGACGAGCATCAAAGGTTTCCAAAGCAGCTGCAGTCACTTTTTTAGGACAATTCGTAGCGCTTGTCTTGCTC
>CAINTF010000229.1 GCA_903853285.1 uncultured Acidimicrobium sp.
AGTGCGTGTTGCACATGCGCTCGGATGCAAGATTGCACTCCTCACAAACGGTGCTGGTTGCTTACAAAAAGAATGGACCATCGGAGAGCCCGTTGTGATCAAAGATCACATCAACATGACAGGTCACTCTCCACTTACGGGAGACAACCCACCAACACCACATGCTGGTCGCTTCGTCGATCTCACCGATGCATACAACTCCTCACTGCGCTCGCTCGTACGCAACGTTTCCCCGAATATCAACGAAGCTGTTTACTTTGGTTTCCACGGGCCACATTTTGAAACGCCTGCCGAAATTCGCGCGATCGCCACGCTCGGTGCCGACATGGTTGGCATGTCGACAGTGCTCGAGACAATTGCTGCACGACATTTGGGTATGCGAGTGCTCGCGCTTTCACTCGCTACAAACTTGGCGGCAGGTATCAACCCTCAGCCACTGTCGGGTGAAGACGTGTTGCAGGTTGGCAAAGAATCTGCACAACGAGTTGGCACGCTATTGCGTGACGTACTGAAACAAATAGACACAACGAAAGCGACACAATTTAAATGAGTACCCCACAAGACCTTCTTGCAATCACCAACGCATGCGTTGTCACGGTTGACGCGGTCGGCACCATCGTCAATGATGCAACAATCGTGATTGGTGCAGATCGCAAGATTCGCGCAATAGCCACTGGGACACTCGCTCATAATGCACCTACTGTCATCGATGCAAAGGGTGGCATTGTGATGCCAGGCATGATTAACGCTCACACGCACATGGGGATGACGTTGTTTCGCGGACTCGGCGATGACATGAACTTGGAAGATTTTCTTGGCCGACTGATGCCAGCAGAAATCGCCGTGCTGTCGCACGATGCTGTTGTGGCCGGCACTGAGCTTGCCGCACTCGAATCACTGTTGGGTGGTATTACCACTGCACTCGACATGTATTACTTGCCCGACGCTGCAATCGATGTTGCTGCGCGCTCCGGAATGCGCATTCACTGCGGTCCAAACTTGCTTGAATCAGATGGTCCTGAGCCACTGCCCTTTGACAAGCGCATGGCATGGGCAAACGAGTGGCTCGCCGATGCTCCCAAGCGCGAGCAAGAATTTTCGTTGCCAATTGGTTTTGATTCACTCAATTGGCTCAGCCCGCATAGCACGTACTTGCTCGGAGAAGATCACCTCAACCAGATCTCTGCACTCGCCAAACAGCATGGCGCGCACATTCACGTGCATGCATCGGAGACCGTTGGCGAAATGTCACTTGTTTCAAAGCGACACAATGGTCGTACACCAATCAAGGTGCTTGCCGACACCGACCTACTCTCCAACGCGGTCCTCGCCCATGGTGTGCATTTGAATGACACCGACATCGCGTTGATTGCACAACATGGTGCAACGGTGACACATTGCCCCGCATCCAACTACAAGTTGGCTAGTGGCACCGCGCGCATTGTTGAACTGCATAAGCAAGGTGTCAATGTTGCTCTTGGCACCGATGGTCCGGCTTCGGGTAACGACATTGACATGTGGCTTGCCATGCGCCTGGCCGGATATGTGCAAAAGACCGCCGCATCAGACCCAACTGTTTTGCCGGCTTTCGATGTATTGCGTATGGCGACGATTAATGGGGCCAAGGCACTGCACATTGATCATCTTGTTGGCTCACTTGAAGTTGGCAAGTATGCCGACCTTGTTGTGCTTGATGCGTTTTCGCCATCTCTCACACCAGTTTTTGACCCGCATGTTGCCATCGTTGCTGCCGCTGGTCGTGGCGATGTGTGCCATGTGATTGTTCACGGACAAGTGGTTGTGCGTGATCGTAAGACGCTCAATATCAACGCCCCTGCTGTAGTGGATCGTGTCAACAAACTGACCCCTGCAATTCTGGCGTCGGTCGCCCGCAACTAGTCTTGGCGTATGGCCACTACTTCCCCAGCAA
>CAINTF010000230.1 GCA_903853285.1 uncultured Acidimicrobium sp.
CGAAGAGTTTCGCCTTTGAACATTGTCTCTCGTTGTCCATTGATCTTGTCGAGGTCAGTTTTCAGTGCATCGATGTTGCTGGCATTGGCTGTCGTTGCATCAGCAAGAGCTGTCTTTGCCTTTGTTTGAATAGCACCAAGAGTTGCGTAAGTTTCGCCTCCACCGATGCCCTTGAGGTGCATGCCGATGTATTCATTTGCGTAGCACTCTGCTTTCTTGCCGGAATCAAGTGGGGTACCTGCATACTCATTCAGGCAAGTCGATGCTTTTTCTTCGTCAGAGAGAAACTCGGCAGCGGTGAAGCTGATTTTCTGCTGCGCAAGTTGGTCATGGACGTATGAGTCTGCGAAATCGGCGTTGGTCTTAAAGACAAACCCGAGAAGTACCAGCAAGATTGCTACTGCTACACCTCCTGCACTGAATACCATGTCGAGTGTTTTGCGTTTCATTATGTTTGTCGCTCGAATTGTTGGGAGTTATCAAGCGACGATCACCTCCTAGAACCAAGAGTACGAGTGCATCACAAAATGAACTGCAAAAATCACTGTCATCTAATTCACAGATGGTGTTATGTACACCTAATTGTTGCGTGTACCTAACTTGTACCTCACTCGATTGATGACGGGTTAGCGAGTTGAGTGTGCGTGATGCACACGCTGTGCGGCATCAACATGCTCAACAGTGAGCCCACAACATCCACCGATTACTTGCGCACCCAATGAAGTCCACTCTTCAAAAAATGTTTCAAGACGTGTTGGCTTAATAACGTCAACAAATTTCCAATCTGGCATTTCAAAATATCCACCGTCTGGATAAGCGGAGAGTGGACCGGAGAATGTTTCGCGAATGGTCCTCAGCGACTCGCCAACGATTTCGGCACTGGTGTGCATTACGCCTGCCACGTCCACTCCGGTCTTTGGAATGAACTTGGTGATTTCGTCCAGTGGCAAATCGTCGAATGCATGGAAAGCGACAACGCGTCCGTCGGTCGTTCGCCGAGCACTCATGCCAAACCATACGGGCAGTCCTGTTGCGAGCGCTGCCTCGAGTGCAAGCGGAACGCGGGTTGGTTCGTACATCATTTCGAGCATGATGTGGTCAACGCCTGCTTTTTTAAGAACCTGTGCAAGTTCATGAAAAGCATCTGAAATTTGGTTGAGCGGTGGTGTCTTGGTTGGGTCGACAACTGCAGTGCCCTCGGCGACAGGCACCATGTGTGAGAGCGAGCCCGCAACTACTACTTTGCGACCAGCAGGGGCTAAATCGCGCGCGCGCAGTGCCGCCTCAACTGCGATGGTATTGATTTCTTCAACACGATCGCCAAACCCTGCATCAGTGAGCATGAGGCGAGACGATGCAAATGTGTTGGCCGTAATGACGTCGGCACCTGCCTTGATGTAGTCGAGATGAATTTCGGTAAGTAGTGCGCTATTTGTGAGCGAAGCAGGACCACACCAAGCGGCAGTGTCCATCTGCGCGCCGCGGCGCTGCAATTCGGTGCCGGTCGCACCGTCCAAAACAATGATGTCGTTGGCGTCTAGGCGTTGCTTGATGTGTTGATAATTCATAGATGTCAACAATAACGGTGCAGCACTAGAGTTTTGGCAGTACCTGAGGGGATTTCGATGACAACATTTGTAGATCACGCCAGCGCCATTGACGAGCTGAAGGCTGCCCTTGGAGAAAAGGTTTCAGTAAATGAAACTATTCGTGAGCATCACTCCAAAGATGAAAGTTTCCATACGCCGCGTCTTCCCGATGCAGTGGTGTTTGCATCTAGTACGCAAGATGTGGCTACAGTGCTCAAAATCTGCAACAAACATCGCACGCCAGTTGTGACTTGGGGTGCAGGCACTTCGCTCGAAGGCAACAGCAATCCAATTCACGGGGGAGTTTCGCTCGACCTGTCGCAGATGGACAAAGTTTTGCGCATTGGACATGCCGATTTGGATTGCACCGTGCAGCCCGGAGTGCGCCGAAAGCAATTGAACGAAGTGCTGTCTTCGCATGGATTATTTTTTCCTGTTGATCCAGGCGCTGACGCGACTCTCGGTGGCATGGCGGCTACCGGTGCTTCTGGCACAACCACGGTGAAATACGGAGCCATGAAACAGCTCGTGATGAGTCTGACTGTGGTGACACCAAGTGGAGATGTGATTGTGACATCGCGTCGTGCCCGCAAGACCTCTGCTGGATACGACCTCACACACTTATTTGTGGGTTCGGAAGGAACGCTTGGAGTAATTACCGAATTGACGTTACGTGTGTTTGGAATACCCGAAGCGATTGCGGCCGCAACAATGCAATTTGCGACGGTGCGCCAAGCAGTAGATGGTGTTATCGAAGTCATCCAGCTTGGCATTGGTGTTGCACGAATTGAACTTCTCGACAGCGACGCGGTGATGGCTGTCAATAAGTATTCACAAACGAATCTGCCCGAGAAGGTGCTGCTCCTTCTCGAATTTCACGGTTCTGCAGAGTCGAATGCGATTGATATTGCGGCAATCAGAGAAGTTTTGGAGCGCTACAGCGGAACCGATTTTGCGCAGACCACAGATGAGTCTGAGCGCAGGAAACTGTGGCAAGCACGACACGACACTGCGCTCGCATGTAGGTCACTAGTGAAGAATGCTCGCAACTTTGCAACAGACGTGTGCGTACCGATTTCTCGCTTGAGCGACTGCATTGAAGCAACACAGAAAGATCTTGCAGAATCACAATTGTTTGGGCCAATTATTGGTCATGTTGGTGATGGCAATTTTCATGTGGTGTTTAGCGTCGACCCAAATGACCACTCAATGGTGGAACGAATGGAACAGTTTCATACTCGGCTTGTCGAGCGAGCGCTTTCGATGGAAGGTACGTGTACTGGTGAGCATGGCATCGGTGTTGGAAAGATCGATTACCTCGTGGATGAACTTGGCAACGAGGCAGTTGGTGTGATGGCGACAATCAAAAAGGCATTAGATCCAAACAGAATTATGAACCCAGGCAAAATTATTGCCGACACGTTTTTCTAATCGTGCGAGCAAACAGTTAAGAGCTGGTTGGCGCTACGGCGGTACCAGCCACAACACCGAGCAACACAAAAACAGTGCCAGCCACATATCGCTGCACGAATGGAAGCGATCGACCCGTGAGCAACCGAGCACGCAATGCACTCGCGGTGAGTGCGTATATTGCGTCGGTGATGCAACCAATGAATACGAATGTTGAACCCAGAATCAGCGACTGCAGGGCTGGTGAACCGCGACCTGTATCAATGAATTGCGGCAAGAAAGATAAAAAGAACAACGCAACTTTTGGATTAAAAATATTGACGACTATGCCCTGTGTGAATGACCTACGAAGCGTGACGGAAGTTGATGTGTCGGAAAATGCTGCTGGTTTTCTGAGAAGTGTGCGCACTCCAATAAATACCAAATAGCCAGCACCAATCCATTTGACTGCAGTAAATGCTGTTTGTGAAGCAGCGATGATTGCAGAGAGTCCGGCCGTGGCAGCCACAACATGGAAGAAATTGCCAATTTCGAGACCGGCTACCGCAGATAATGCGACGCTTCTGCCGTCCGAAACGCTGCGGTTAATGATGTACAAAACGGCTGGGCCTGGAATGACGAGCAGTGCGAGCGAAGCTGCTGCGAAGGTGAGAAGTGAATCAAGGGATGGAATACCTAGACGATAGAGGGTTGACTCGTGCAAAGCCCGAGTGATCGGGCTATGTTAGGTACGACTAAGTCTTACTGATCGGGGGATCATCATGAAGCATTCAATTCTTAAGGCAGTTCCAGTAGCAATGTTCTTGACAGTCGCGACGGCAGGTTGTGCCGCAGACAGCAACGATGCATCCAGTGGCGGCAACGCAATCAACAATGCTGCAGCCCCGCAGTCGAGTGGCAACTCAAACATCATTGTAGGAACTGAAAAAGAGTGGGCGATTGAGATTGACCATGCGGAAGCCAAGGCTGGATACGTCACATTCGTTGTTTCCAATATCGGCACGATAGGTCATGAGTTCTTGGTCGTGAAGACTGATATTGCGGATGGCAAAATCGAACTTGCGGGCGACCATTTCGAAGAGCCAAGTCCAGGCCTTGAAGTGGTTGATGAAATCGGAGAATATGCGGTTGGCGAAACTCATTCGCTGACTCTCAATCTCGAAGCGGGCAATTACCAACTGGTCTGCAACCTTCCGGCACACTATGGCGCTGGAATGCATATTTCGTTCAAGGTCGCCTGACCCAATTAGATTTCCCAACTCTTGCGGTTTGTGCGCGATTCATTAGTCTGTAGCACATGAGAGTTTCTGTAATTGACGATGCATGCCATGGCCACCAGATGTGCGCAATTGCTGCACCAGAAGTATTCGGAAGTGATGAGTTGGGTAATGCCATTGTGCTTATAGACGGCGATATCCCTGCAGAGTTGCAGGCGAAGACTCGACGAGCAGAATCAAATTGTCCAGAACGCGCAATCGTCATCACGGATTAGTTGAAGTTCACAAATAACTGGGGGGTTATTTTATGACTGAAGTTCGCAAACCTGTAGAAGATCTGCTGACCGACTACGACATCTTTGAGCCAGAGTTTGTCAAAGATCCGTATCCAAGTTTTTCCGAAATACGCGAATCGAAATGCCCGATTGCGCGCACAGAACGTTATGAAGGTTCGTGGTTACCAACTCGTTACGAAGATGTTGTTGCCATTGCGCAGGAGTATGAGACCTTTACGTCGCGCGGCATTTTGGTGGTGCCGCCATTTCCCGGACAGGGTGAGGGTGCATACGGCGGCGTTACAGCACCACCAATCACGTCTGATCCACCAGATCATCACTGGCATCGTCGACTGATCTTGCCGGTTTTTTCTCCACAGTCAGTTGCGAAGTTTGAGCAGGGAACGCGCGACTTGTGCAACGCACTTATCGATGAAGTGATTGATAAAGGCACTGCCGATGCAGCAGCCGATTATGCGCAGCACATTCCCGTGCGCGTGATCGCAACTTTGCTTGGCGTTCCACTCGAGATGGAGTCTGACTTCACTGCATGGGTGCGTGCCGCTCTTGAAAACATCATGGACGCAGAAGGACGTAAGTGGGCTCGCAAGAACATTATTGAGTTCTTTTTGGCGCAAGTAGAAGATCGTAAACAGAATCCTCGGGAAGACGACTTCATCACAGAGTTGATGAATACCGAAGTTGAAGGCAAGGTTGTACCAATCGAGTACGTACTCGGCGTATGCAACTTGATGCTTGTTGCGGGTGTCGACACCACGTGGTCTGCGATTGGTTCATGCATGTGGCACATGGCCCAGCACCCAGAGCACCGCAAACAATTGCGCGAAAATCCAAACTTGTGGCCAACAGCTATCGAAGAGTTGTTGCGTATGTATGCACCAGTGACGATGGCCCGCATTGTTGATCACGACATTGAGTTTCAGGGTTGCCCGATGAAGGCGGGGGATCGAGTCTTGATGGCTTTTCCTGCAGCAAACCGCGACCCACGACAATTTGAAAACCCTGACGAAGTGATCTTGGATAGAGAGCACAATCGCCACGTTGCGTTTGGCTCAGGTATTCATCGTTGCGCAGGCAGCAACTTGGCGCGACTCGAAGTACGCGTTGCATTGCAGACATGGCTCGAGAGAATTCCCGAATTTGAACTCGTTGACAAAACCGACGTGACGTGGGCGGGCGGCCAAGTGCACGGCCCGCGCAAGTGTTTGGTGAAGTTCTAGCTAGTTTTTGCCTTCAACATTTATCTTTGGAAGCAGACGGTTCATCCACGCTGGAATCCACCAGTTGCGATCACCCAAGAGTTCCATCGTTGCGGGTACTAACACCATGCGCACGATCGTCGCATCGATGAGTACGGCAACTGCAAGACCAAGACCAAACAGTTTGAGGTTGCGGTCGTAACCAAGTACGAATGCCGAGAACACGAACACCATGATCAACGCAGCGGCTGTGATTACTCGAGCAGTCGCCGCAAGTCCATCGGCTACTGCTGAAGCGTTGTCGCCAGTTCGGTCATATTCTTCTTTGACTCGCGAGAGCAAAAACACTTCGTAGTCCATAGACAAGCCGAAGACGATTGCAAACAACATCATTGGAGCCCATGACTCAATTGGGCCGGCTTTGCCGATGCCAATGAGTGAGATGCCCCAACCCCATTGGAAGATTGCAACGATGACGCCGTATGCAGCACCGATTGAAAGCAAGTTCATGATCACTGCTTTGAGCGGCACGAGCACACTGCGAAACACTGACATAAGTAGCAAGAATGACAATGAAAGCACACCGATAAAGAGGTACGGCATGCGACCACCAATCGCGGTTGCAAAGTCCGCACCAGCAGCAGTGAAGCCACCGACTTTTGCTTCAACACCAGTTGGCGGAATGACATCGCTGCGCAAGAACTTGACAAGGTCGTATGTTGCGGCATCTTGCGGGGCGGTTGTCGGGTACGCAATAACAAGTGACAGCGACCCGTCGGCTGATGCGGGTGTGCTTTGGGCAAATGCGATGCCGTCGGTTGACTGCAGCGTGCCCACGAAAGTTGCAAGTGCATCTGGATTTGATGCGGTGTCTCCCTGCACGGTGATGAAGAGAGGGCCATTGAAGCCAGGACCAAAACCATCGGCCAGCATGTCGAATGCCTTGCGCACTGTCGTGTTACTTGGCGCGTTGCCGTTGTCGCCAAAGCCGAGGCGAATCGAAGCAAGTGGTGATGCAAGAACAAGTAGTACCGCGGTTGCGCTCAGTGCTGCTGTCCATGGGCGACGCTGAATGAAGCGACTCCAGCGATACCAAAACGTGAGTTCTTTTGCTTTCGCAACTCGGCGTGGGATTGGCTTGCGCAATGACTTCACAACAAAGCTCAACGCATTAATTCCGATCGTCAATGCCAATCCGATCAAAAATACTGGGAGCAATCCAGAAATGACAGAGATGAGCGAAGAGAGAATAAACACAACAAGTGAAATCATTGCGGCTCGTGTTGTGACACCAATGCGGTGCTTGACTACCGCGAGCAAGGCTGGAAGAAACGTGATTGATGCGATGATCATGAGCAACACGCCGATGACGGCACCGATAGCGAGTCCGCGTGCGAAAGCGAGGCCCATCAAAAACAGACCAAGCAACGAAATGATTACGGTGATACCGGCAAAAATCACGGCGCGACCAGATGTATTTACCGCATCGACAACTGCGTCTTCAACGCTGAGTCCGTTATCTAGGCCTTCTCGGTAACGCGTAACAATGAAGAGTGCGTAGTCAATGCCTACTCCGAGTCCAATCATTGCTACTAGCGATGTTGTGAAGTCGGGCATGCCAACAACGTGACTAAGAATGGTGACGAGTGACGTACCGGCGCCGAGTCCGAGTAGTGCAGTGCCGATTGGGAGACCCATCGCGAGCACTGATCCAAATGCAAGAACAAGAATGATCACTGCAGCGAGAAGTCCGTACACCTCGCTGGCTGGCATTTCGAAGCCCGCAAAAATTTCGCCACCGTATTCAATTTGCAATCCATCGATCTTGACAGAGTCACCGATGTCTTGAATATCGGTACCAAGTTTCATTAGTTCGGTCTGCGAACGCATGGTGACATCAACTGATGCGAATGCCGTTGTGCCGGATTGATTGATTTTTCCTGGTGCGTCATAAGGGCTTGATATAGAAACGCCGGCGAGTTGTGCAACCTTTGCAAACATGTCGGTCATTGCAGATCTTGTTTCGTCGGTGACTACGCCCGATGGCGAAGTGAAAACAATTTGTCCACCAAAACCAGCGAGATCAGGGCTACTGGCCTTTAGTAACTCACGGACATCGTTTGATTCGCTCTTCGGAAGCTCGAATTGTGTCGCAAAGTTTGGTCCAACCGAATTAGAGATTGCACCCAAAGCAATGACGAGTAAGAGCCAAAATCCGATCATTAATCGACGGCGACGTACGGAAAAACGAGCAAGAGCAATCAACATGTGGGGGGATTCTTTCGGGGGAGGTAATGCAAGCTGGGCTTGCGTATGAACAAATTCAAGGTTAGTCGGGTATGCCTTACTTAGTGCTGAATTGACCCATGGCAAAGTTCACTAACAAATTAACAGTGAGCGAATTATTTGCGCCACGAGACATCGGTGGGCCACTCACCAATGCCACCTTGCTCGATCAGCATTCCTGAAAGTTTGCGATTGGTGTGTCGTGATCGCCAAACCAACATGTCTTGAGCCATCGCAAGTGTTGTCGCAGGGTCATGACTGTACGTTCGCCAAGTTTTGTCGGCTGCGAGGTCGAACGATAACGATGACCCATTGCCAAATTGCACGTATGCACGATCGTCGTAGCAACGAGTGGCGAGGTGTTGTTGCTTAAGTCGCTGGTCCCACGGCCACTCGCGCGCACCCATCCGAATAAACACTGAACGCCAGTCGTATTCCCACGTCGCTGCGTCGCGCCAGATTGCTGGAGTTGTGCCAGTGAGGAATGGAGTGAGTGGAAGTCCATCGCACTGCAATGGAACAGGTTGATTGAGTGCATCGGCAATTGTTGGAAGGATGTCAACATTCTCGGTGAACTTCTCGACAACTGTCCCGTGCTGCTTTGTGTTGCGCGGATCGCGTACGAGTCCGAGAATGTGATAACTCTGCGGAAAGAATCCAAGTTTTTCTTTGAGACCGTGATCACCTAGCTGTTCGCCGTGATCGGCAGTGATGATGATCATGGTGTTTTCCCACATGCCCAACTCGGCAAGTTTGTCCCACACGCGACCAAGTTGCTCGTCAACATCACTGATCATTCCGTAATACTGCGCTCGCATGTGTCGCTTTCCCGCGTCGTCAAGTGGCGCAGACGCATCGGGAAGTTGCAAAAACATTTCGTGCGAAGGATGCAGATCATCCCCATGCGGTATCGGCAACTCGACATCGGCTGGGTCGTACGCATTTGACCACTTGCCAGCCGCCGCAAATGGCGGGTGGGGTCGCAAGTAACTGGCGTGTGCAAACCACG
>CAINTF010000231.1 GCA_903853285.1 uncultured Acidimicrobium sp.
CTTGTACGCAAAATCTCTTCAGTCAAGATCCGACTGGGACTCTGATTCGCTCGCACCATCACAATTGACCGAACGACAACCGAACGATCCAGATTTTCTCCGCGTTGGAGAAGCTCAGTCAATTCCTCAAACAACTTGCTTACCAATGTCGCATCTGCACCACTGATCGAAATCTCATTGCCACGTACATGAATTGCACAACTTGGAAACTCGTCTTCGATATACCGCAAGTGTTCGTCGCGTACTCCAAGCAACCCCGACATCAAGTGGGCTCCAGCAACAACAAATGAAACGGTTGGAACAGACAGGTTGGATACGCTCATCGAAGGTTCATGCAGAGAGGCTGCAAATCAGATTCATGACTCTCTAAATCTAGCGCAATATGAGAATTATCGTTTTTGTTGCATTGCCATCGCTTGAATCTCATCTTGATCACCAGATACTGAGTTTTCAGGGCTGTGAGCCGACTGAAAATCGAGCGCGTAGTAGCGCTGCACAGTCAGAGGAAGTAATTGTGCCTCTCCAACCATGCGAGCCATCCTGCGCATCAACTCGGCGGCTCCACCGGCGGCATGCGGCTGATTATCTTCCGGCATATCAAAAACCAGCAGAGCACCCTCTCGCGCCTCAACCGCCATGGCCTGACGCGCCATAAAAATGCTCGCACCTCGCACGACATAACTCGGGTCAACAACCGCCCACACCACATAGTGCACTAGTCCAGCTTTAAACTTCTCAGGGAAATTGCGCTTGAAATACTGCTCGCTGAGCCACCGTGTTCTCTTCACATCGGTTGCCACAAGCGTCATCGCAACAGGCATTGAGTCTTCCCATACCACCCATGCACGATTCGTTGGGTCAGTCAATTGATCGTTGAACTCCAGGCGGTCGAGCATCTCATGAGTCACCGAATCCTCGGCAGTGCGAAGGTACGCGCGCGAATACAAGGTCCACAGCTGGTCTTTCAGCGTTGGGTCGGTCACTGGCGAGTGACGAGTCACAAACATTCGGGCGGATCCTTTAAAAACTTTGGATATCTGGGTGATTTGAGACGCCGCAAAGCAACGACTCAACTACTCCGCCTGCTTCAAGAGTAACCCATCCATTCAGGCAAAATCGGGATGTAGTACCGTTTTGCCAGTGAAAGCCGCGCCAAATGCACGAATTTCATTGGGTCTGATCGGCATCGGTTTCGTCATTGCCATCACCAATTCATTGGTCAATTCTGTGGCCCTCAGCAACAAGCTCTACCTCCTAGCAACTGTGCAACTTGCTGTCGCACTCGTGTTTGCAGTGCGCGCAAACAAGCCCGATCGAGCCGTTTGGCCTGTATTGCTCCTCATCGTTTTGTGCTCTTCAGTCGCTCAGATTTTTGACGGTACGTTCACCGATCAACCAAGCCTGCAGGCAATTCCTGAATCATTGTTTCTCGCTGTGCAGCTTTTACTTGCCGGTGGGCTTCTCTTCATCGTGAGCAGCAGACTTGGCAGCGATCCGTTATCGGTGCTCGCCGATGGTCTCATCGTTGCGCTCGGTGCCTGGTTCTTTATTTGGACGGTGTTGTTGCAGCCGACGATCGGCACACAAAACACCACAACCCTGATTTCTGTAATTCAGGGATCAAGGCTTGGGATAAGTGCAG
Organism: uncultured Acidimicrobium sp.; assembly: GCA_903853285.1. GTDB lineage: Bacteria > Actinomycetota > Acidimicrobiia > Acidimicrobiales > Ilumatobacteraceae > UBA3006. The sequence continues at coordinate 1,643 of CAINTF010000231.1, forward strand.
TCGTATTGTTTACGCTCGCAACGCTGTTGTTCGGTGACTCCATGCGTAGTGCATCCGTTTGGTTTGTTGCTGGAGCAATCACCTTCACGCTGCTCGGAGATTTCTTGTACGCAGCAAACGATGCCAACCGAATCAATCTTTCATCTACATTCTCTTCTACCGCTTACATTTTCGGACTGTTTCTTGCATCCGCGGCATTTGTGCACCCCACTATCTCAACTCTTACCGAACGAGGTCCGGTTATAGCCCAGCGGCCACTTATGGGTCGACTAATCGTCACAACAGCAGCACTCATTCTCCCTGTGGTCGTGCTTGCTCTCACAAATCCCATTGACGCAACCGACCGTGCCGTTCAGACAATTTCCATTTTTGTTCTCACTGCAGCGGTGACTTCTCGAGTCATTCATTCTGTGCGCGCAAATGCTGCAACCCAGCATCAACTCATCGATTCAGCACAAACCGATGCGCTCACCGGTTTGCCCAATCGCGCCTTGATGCTCACACTCGTCAACAATTCTCTTCTCACAGCCTTCGCGGAGAGTCGCAAGCCAACAGTGCTATTTATCGACGTGGATCGTTTCAAGAACATCAACGACTCACTCGGGCACCAGGCTGGCGACTCAGTGCTTATCGCAGTCGCTCAGCGATTGCGCAATGCACTTCCACATCGTTGTGTCGTTGGGCGCATTTCGGGCGACGAGTTTGTAGTTCTCGATCCGGACACACAGGATTCGAGCGATGCAATGCAACTTGCCGACAGAGTGCTCGAGAGCTTTCACGAACCACTCAGTCTTCGGCAGGGAGACGTTTTTGTTTCGGCCTCAATAGGAGTCTCGACTTATCATCCGTCGATCACGGCTACCGCCGATGACTTATTGCGACATGCCGACACTGCGATGTATCGAGCAAAGGATGCTGGACGCAACTGCGTTGCAGTTTTTGATGAGTCCATGCTCGA
>CAINTF010000232.1 GCA_903853285.1 uncultured Acidimicrobium sp.
AGCCATAACGTGGGTGGGCCTTGAGTACCGGTACATGGCACCCATTGCCGGACTTCTTCATGAACTGCGTTCGGGAATCATCGGCAATATGAAGATGATGTCGATTCGTGAACATCGTTTTCCGTTTCTTGTCAAGGTTGACAACTGGAATCGTTTCTCACAGAACACGGGTGGCACGTTGGTAGAGAAGTGTTGTCATTTCTTTGACTTGATGTGTTTGATTGCAAAAAGCCGTCCGGTTTCGGTCATGGCTAGTGGATCGCAAGCGGTCAACCACATCAGTGAAAAATACGACGGCAAAACTCCGGACATCCTTGACAATGCTTATGTTGTTGTAAATTTTGAGAACGGAATTCGTGGTCTGTTGGATCTCTGTATGTTTGCAGAAGCTTCAAAAAATGAACAAGAAATATGTGTGGTCGGTGACAAAGGCAAGATTGAAGCAATGATTTCCGAATCACTTGTTCGCATAGGGCTTCGCAAAAATGGTTACGGAACGTACCAGGATTTTCCTATCGAAATGGATCAATCTGTTGTTAGGGGATTCCATCACGGCGCTTCATACGTGGAGCACACCCAACTTCAAGCAGCCGTGCGAAACAACCACGCAGCACAGGTTGGACTACAGGACGGTTTATGGTCAGTTGCAATAGGCCAAGCCGCGCATCTTTCTATTGATGAAACGCGATTGGTCCAAATCAGCGAGGTGATGGCATGAAACATGCTCTTAATGCCAGCGACATTGTTTTGATTGATGGTTCACCACACCGAGTCGGTGAAGAGATTGCAGATAAATTCGTCCAAGGAGATCGAGTTATTGGTCTGAGTGGTGGACAATTACTGCACATTCCGCAAACTGATCTAAGAATAATTGAAGATGCAGTTACACGAAGCGTCGTTGCTTTCAATGAATTGAAGTCAACTTCTGCTGATCAAGTCACTCAGTTTTTTGAAGAGTTTGCGCTGAGACTTGGAGATGATCAAATATTTGGTCAAATACAATCCGTCAACGCAGCGGATGTAGTGGATGCAAAGTCACGTGGAAGATCAACAACGAGGTTATTGCTCACCGAATCCATGCGTCGTGACATGATCGCAGCTCTTCTGACATGGTCTCAAACTCCACAAGTTGATGGTTCGATTTTGAATACAACTGATCACAGCAGTTGGAATGTCTCCGCTGTGAAGTCACCATTGGGGGTGGTGGCATTTGTTTTTGAAGGACGTCCCAACGTCTTCGCAGACGCAACAGGGGTTCTGCGATCAGGAAACAGTTGTGTGTTCAGAATCGGAAGCGATGCATTGCTGACAGCACAGGCAATTATGGAACTCGCTGTGCTACCAGCGTTGTCAACGAGTGGTTTGCCGCAGGGTGCTGTGACGCTTGTTGAGTCACGATCACACGCGAGCGGATGGGCTTTATTTTCCGATCGACGGGTTTCGTTGGCCATTGCTCGAGGCAGTGGCACAGCAGTTGCGCAGCTAGGTGCTGTAGCGCAGCAGCATGGTATTGCCGCCAGTCTGCATGGAACGGGGGGCGCATGGATGATAGCTGGTGAACATGCTGATGCACGTTGGTTTGAACAAGTCGTGGAGAATTCATTGGATCGCAAAGTATGCAACACGTTGAATGTTTGTTGCGTCGTGCAATCACGGGCTACGGAATTAGTTCCTGTATTTGCTGAGGCATTGGCCAGGGCCGCATCGAACCGAGAATCTCATGCAGTTTTGCATCTCGATACAGCCGCGAGTCAATTGTTGTCCGAGGTACCAAATTCGATGACGTGTCTTGACCTAACACGTCCCGAACTCGCGAATGAGTGGGAATGGGAAGATTCTCCTGAATGTTCTCTTGTTGTCGTGGAATCAATTCAAGAAGCCATCGCACTGTTTAATAAGTACGCGCCAAAGTTTATTGTGTCGGTCATTTCTGAAGACTCGTCCGAACTTGATCATGTATGGCGTGAAGCAGATGCGCCGTTCGTTGGCAATGGCATGACTCGTTGGGTTGATGGTCAATTTGCGTTGGATAAGCCTGAACTTGGACTTTCCAATTGGCAATCTGGCCGAATTCTTGGACGCGGTGGAATATTGTCAGGAGATTCTGTATTCAGCGTTCGGTATGTTGCAGATCAACGTAACGCTGAATTGCACCGCTAAGGGGAGTCTTTACAGTTCAACGTTGTCGATGAGTCGAATTCCATCGATAATGCCTGCGAAAAGCACGACGGATGAATGAAGTTCAACAACTGATAGTTCTTCTAGCGTTTGGCGATCAACGACTTCAAGATACTCGATCGAAATATTTGTTTCATTTTTCAAAACGTCAAAAGCAGTTTGCTTCAGTACCGCACAATTGGTCTGACCCGAATCGAATTCCGAACGAAGAGCAAAAAGTGCATCTGGAATAGTCTTCGCCTTCAAGCGTGCGGATTGGCTGAGACGTGCATTTCGGCTAGAGAGCGCTAATCCATCAAGATCGCGAATCGTGTCAACCTGAAGTATCTCAATCGTTGGATGCAATTCGCGCGCCATTGCGCGTATGACTGCTATCTGCTGATAATCCTTGGCACCAAATATGGCTTTCTGTGGAGTGACGATTTCGAAAAGACGATTGACGACCGTGACTACGCCAGCAAAGTGTCCGGGTCGTGAGGCGCCTTCGAACTTATCTGCAATTGCAGATGGTGTTAAATACTTCTTATAGTCAGTAGGGAACATGTCTAATGCCGAAGGCGCAAAGACAATTGACGCGCCAGCGGCGATGCTCGTTTCATAGTCTGTTTCCAACGTTCGCGGATACTTGTCAAAGTCGACACTGTCGCCAAATTGAAGTGCGTTAACAAAAACAGACACAACAACAATGTCGCTCTGAGATTTTGCATACTCGATTAGAGCAACATGACCACTGTGTAATGCTCCCATCGTTGGAACGAACGAGATCGTTTGGTCAAGGATGCTTGACCTCCAAGTAGCAAAATGTTCAGTGGAACGAATGAGCGTCATCGGGCCACTGTCCATTGCGTACCTCGTCGACAAAATTTGAACACGCCTCGACACTCGCGCTTCTTATATCCGCGTACTGTTTCGTGAACTTGAGATTATGTGTTGTGAGACCCAAAATGTCGTGGAGAACAAGCACCTGACCGTCGCAGTCCGGACCCGCACCAATACCTATTGTTGGAATAGATACCTTCTGCGTGATTTCCTCTGCGAGTTGTCGCGGAATGCCTTCGAGAACTACTGCGAACGCGCCAGCCTGCTCCACAGAATGTGCATCTTCGAAAATGCGTTCTCTGCCGCCAGCGTCACGGTTGTCTGCTCGACCCTGAACTCGGTGGCCGCCCATGCGGTGGTAGCTCTGAGGAGTGAGACCGATATGACCCATCACAGGAATATCAACTCGACTGATGGCTGCGATGGTGTCATACATATTCACACCACCTTCAAGTTTGACGGCTGATGCGCCAGCCTTAATCAATCTGATTGCGCTGCGAACACCCTGTTCGGAATTTACTTGGTAAGAACCAAAGGGTAGATCGCCGACAATGAGGGCTCGAGGTTGGGCACGAGCCACGAGTCGAACGTGGTATTCCATCTCTTCAAGTGTTACTGGGATAGTTGTTGCAACTCCCTGAACAACTGAACCGACTGAATCGCCTACAAGAATGATGTCCACACCGGATTCATCCACTATCGAAGCAAAAGTTGCGTCGTAGGCGGTAATCATGGTGATGCGTTGCGTCGAGCCAGCATGCATTTTGCGTTCGAGAATTTGGGGAACAGTGACTCGCGGGCGAATCATGAATTCATCCAAAAATCGTAAACGCGGTTATGTGGTGACTTGTCACTGGCGTGAAGAGCACTCGAAGGCACATCAAAGATTTTAATGGTGCGATTTTCCAAATCATACGGTGTCCAAGTTGGAGAACCGCTGCGACCGAAGGCCAAGAGTTCGCTTGAAATCTCCATCGCCAGGTTTGGTGCGCTCGGGTCATTCCCTGTGTACACGTGAACCCGTTGTGCATCCACATTGTTGAAGATGAATGGAATATCGAGTCCGTGGCTAGCACCGAGAACACCATCAAAGATTGGTGAAGTCCAAGTGAACATGTAGGACCACGTATTCGGCAAAGTTTTTGCGCGCTCGTGAAGAAGATTCCACATTGGAAACTTAAAGTGTGTATCTGTATCTACAGCTGCAATTATTTGCGTCCCAGAATAATCGGGGTAACAATTTGTGTACAGAGAATAAATGGCTTCTGCTTGATTGCCATGATTGCTTTGTAGAACTGCCAACGCTTGGGCTAGATCGAGATTGTTGACGGCGGGATTGAGCAAATTGAATATTCGTGATTCGTCTCGAGTTGTGCCGATGACTAGATCTACTGGGTTGTTTGCGGCAGCCTTGACAACGTCTATTGGCAGGACAATTCCATCCGCTGTCGGTGAAAATCCTTGCAACCAGGTTTCGACATCGACGAGCATCGAGTCTTGAACTTTTAAAAATTGCTCAGTCGTGAGTGATTTAAGGTCTTCGATGCTTGAAACGCTGGCGATTTCCAAAAATTTCTGTTGGGCTTGCAGTGCGATTTCTGATGTACGTAATTGGCCAAGAGAAGCACTCATTGCCCAGGCATGCGAAAACAGTCCGACAGCTGATGGTGCGGCCATCAATGCAACGACGCTACAACCACCAGCAGATTCTCCAAATATGGTCACATTTTTTGGGTCTCCACCGAATGCCGCAATGTTTTTCTGAACCCACTGCAGTGCTGCAATTTGGTCAAGGATTCCTAGGTTCGAATTTCCTAGAAATCCGAATGCACCGAGACGGTAACTCAGTGTGACAATGACGGCATCTCCATCGAGAGTGAGTCGCTCTGATTCGTTCCAAGACAACGGGGGTGTGATGTTGGTAAAACCTCCGCCATGAATCCATACATGCACAGGACGAGGAGTATCGGAGATTGAGGGCGTGGTGATGTTGAGAAAAAGACAATCTTCGCTTTGTCCCGAGTCGTCCGCATTGAGTAATTGGCGGAGCTGACTTTCAGTCTGAGGGCACTCAGGACCGATTGTGACGGCTTCCAACACACCAGACCAATGATCGACAAGAACTGGTGGCTCTAATCGTGAGGCTGTAGCGAAACGAATACCTTTATATACAGCGACGCCTGATGGGGCAATAACGCCACGAATTTGACCACATGGGGTGTCGACCAATGTCATCGGATCAGGCTATCCATTAGATTTTGGGAGCATGTTGCGTCGCCCACTTCATCGTATTTTTCATTCGTTCTTAGAACGAGGGACATCATTCGTGTGGGATCTGATGGGTCTGTATGGCGCTATCGGACCTGACACCACTAAGGGTAAGAATTTTGGCAGGTTCGGTAAGGGCAGCATCATCTGTTTCCCACAGACCACCATCTTCAACGAGCGCTATATCCATATCGGACAAGACACAATGATCGGCTCGCATGTGGCGTTGTCTGCCGGCATGATTCCTGGTCAGGTGTGTTTGACGAATCCAGTCGTGCGGATTGGCGATCGATGTCTTATCGGTAGAGGTAGTGGAATTGTGGGTCATCTCTCGATTGATATTGGAGATGATGTTTGGACAGGGCACCACGTGTACATCACTGACCAAAATCATGGTTACGAAAACATCAACGTGCCAATTTCTCAACAAACTCAAATCGAACGACCAGTTTCGATCGGGGATGGTTCATGGCTCGGAGCGGGAGTTGTGGTGCTACCTGGAGCAAAGATTGGTAAGCATGTCGCAGTTGGAGCTAACTCTGTTGTGACGGGAATATTGCCCGATTACTGCGTTGCTGTGGGTTCTCCGGCCCGTGTCATAAAACAATATTCCTCATCGAGTGGGTGGGTGGCCGCCGACGAGTTCTAAATGGACAAGTCCATTGGCGGCTTGCACGCCGTCATGGCATTATCTGCGGCGAACGTAGAGATCTTTTCACTCAATGGAATTCCCATCACGATTGACTCACCAAACGGAACGTTGGTTCCAAGTCGCAACTCCTTTGCGTATGTTCGACGGTCGATTATGTATAAGCGGTAATCGGTTATCCATAACGGAATGAGCGCCTGACCTTTTGCGTCGGACGGTTTGGATTGTTCGAGCTGCGCCAACATGCGATCAAGGGTGTCTGTCGCAAGATCTACTAAATCGGCTCGCTCTTTGAGCGCGTCTCTTCCCGCCTGATTGAGGGGACGAAAATCTGCCAGTTTGATGCGCTCGTTAGCTGCATCTTGGCAAATCGTCTCTGCACGCTTGGTCCAACCTCGATCTCCAATTTCATTGACAACTTCTTTAGAAGCAAAGAACAACGCGTAAACCCACATAGCTGCCAAAAGCGCAAACACAACTGCGAGTGTTGAGCGACCAAGAAGTCGTTTCATCGATACACGCTTAATTTGATTCTCACGGTTTGATCGTAGGTGATGTATGTGAGGCTCGCTCGACTCCTTTGTGGATTGTGTGATCAGTCACATTCGCGTGAGTCATTAGACTGTTGCAGTGTCGGAAACCGAAGTTGTTGATCAGCCACCTTCGAAGAGTCGCTTACGAGTCGGCTACGGCCTTGTCCGCGATTTATTGAAATTTCACCCCCGAATATTTGCAATCGCGGTGGCTGGAGCTTCGGTGTATGCCGTTTGCACAGTTGCTTCGAGCTTTGGTGTGTCGTATTTGGTTGATCATGTGATCTTGCCTCGTTTTGAAACAGGAAAGATCGATTTTCGTGTTTATCTGATTGGTGCTGCAATCGTTATCGGCATCGGTTTGTTGAGAGCCTTCGGCGTGGTGATTCGGCGTAGTTTCGCCGGCATCAGTAATTGGAGAACGGTTGAGTCGATCTCGATGTTGCTCGTACAACACATCATGACACAACCAATGTTTTGGCATAAGAAAAAGATGACTGGCGATTTAGTTGCGCGAGTTGGTGTTGACTCTGATGCTGCGGCTGAAGTATTAGGACCGCTGCCTTTCAGTACATCGGTGGTTCTACTCGTGTTTCTCACGGGTGGCTGGCTCGTCATTGTCGATGTGCCACTTGGCTTAGTTGCAATCTCTGTTATACCGATTCTGCTGTTGCTCAATGTTGGATATCAACGACGAATAGATAAGCATTACGACTCCGCTCAGCATGAGTTAGGCGCACTATCGTCTGCTGTCCACGAAAGTTTTGATGGCGTGATGGTGGTGAAGGCTTTTGGTGCCGAGGAGCGCGAAACTCGTCGTTTATCCGTAATTTCAACACGATTGAAAGATGCACGAATTCGAGCAGTGTCGGCCAGGTCAACCTTCGAAGCAATGCTTGATGGGATTCCTTCACTTGTAAATATTCTGCTTCTTGTAGTTGGTGCGATGCGAGTTGAGTCAGACAGTATGTCTGTTGGTGAATTGACGAGTTTTATTTATCTATTTACGTTGCTCATATTTCCACTACGAATCATTGGTTATGTGTTGAGTTCCGTGCCACATTCGGCGAGTGGCTATAAGCGTGTTCGCGAGATTTTGGACGAACCATTAGTAAGAGATCCGCAGATGATGGTTCGGGAAAGCAGCGTTGAATTTGGCGTCTGTCTTCAACACGTGACGTTTGGATTTGGCGATGGACTACCAAATGTTTTGAGCGATATCTCTCTGGAGATCGCTGCGGGTAAAACCATTGTTGTCGTGGGTGCAACAGGATCGGGAAAGTCAACACTATTGAGCGTGATGTCGGGATTGTTGCAACCAGATAGTGGAAATGTGTTCATCGCAGAACGAAGTGCGTCGATTGTTTTCCAGGAGCCATTTCTGTTTTCTGGAACCATTCGACACAACATTGATATGGGACGATCCATGGCCGACAACGTTGTGCAGAATGCTCTCTATCTTGCGGCAGCCGATGAATTTGTGTCTGCGCTAGACGACGGTGTGAACACGGTGATTGGTGAGCGTGGTATCAGTTTGAGCGGAGGTCAGAGGCAAAGAATTTCTTTGGCTCGTGCCATCGCTCAACAAAGTTCGGTTCTCTTGCTGGATGACACAACCTCATCTTTGGACACTGTCACGGAAGCCCTCGTAATTGATCGATTGCATCATTCGGAAAAAGTTGTAACAACGATCATTGTTGCTTCACGGCCTTCAACGATCGCTCTAGCGGATGAAGTTGTCTTTATTGAACAAGGAAGATTGAGTGATCAAGGCGTTCATTCCTCTTTATTGGCACGTAATGAGAACTACCGATTGCTGATGCAATCGTTTGAACACGACCGAGAGCAGGGTGGTGTATGAACGAACCAGTGAACAGGTTCGGTTCTGCTCGAACTATCGGTCGAGGAATGCGAGTAGCACCAGCCCTTTCGAGCGGTATTGGGCTTACCTTTTTCTTTGCGTTTATAGGCACGGGGGCTCGCCTGGTCATTCCAATTTTGATTCAACAAAGCATCGACCATGGTTTACAGCCAGGGAATATACGTGTGTCATTTATTGCGCTGCTAGGGCTTATTGGGTCTGGATGCGTGCTTGTGTCCTCGACTGCGCTTCGCATCGCAACGAAAAGACTTGGATCGAGAGCAGAGGAGGGTCTGTTCACTCTGCGCATCAAACTTTTTGATCACATTCACCGATTGAGCCTTGCTGATCACAATGATGAAAAAAGAGGAGCGCTCGTATCTCGTGTCACAAGTGACATTGAGACGTTGACGATGTTTTTCTCTTGGGGCGGTTTGTCTTTGTTGCTAGATGGTTCACAGATGATTGCTGTTGCGAGTGTCATGTTGGCGTATGACTGGCGACTAGCTGTAGTGGCCTTCACCGTTTCTGCACCTTTGGTCCTCGTACTTCGTCTGGTCCAATCGCGATTGGTCTATGCGCACAACATTTCTCGAGAGCGCAATGCACAGTTATTGGGAGTGTTTAGCGAAATGGTTTCTGGTGCTGAAACATTGCGTGCGTATAACGCGATCGATTCAAAAATTGCGTCTGTAGCAAGCGACGTTCGCAATAGAGGCGACAGCAATATTCGTGCGGGCATCATTGGCGCTTTTCTTTTTCCTTCCGGAGAGGTGTTTGCCGTTTTCACCGTGATGGCCGTGGTGGGTTCGGGTCTCTTAATCGGACCTTCCGGTGGATTGACTGCAGGAGCCCTGGTTGGCTTCGTGTTCTTGACATATCGATTCTTGGAGCCGATTGCGGAATTCACGGAAGTCATTGATCAAACTCAAAGTGCAGTTGCAAGCTTGCGCAGAGTGCTTGGTGTTCTGGATACACCAATCGGCCCACCTCAACCAGCGCTTCCGGTTTTGCTTCCGACAGGCGTTCTTGCAATTGATTTTGTAGACGTGAGTTTTGCTTATGGTTCACGACTTGATGAAGTGGACGATGACACACCGGTATTGAATTCGATCAACCTACATGTACCCGGCGGCCAACATATTGCACTCGTTGGTCCTTCGGGTTCAGGCAAGACAACTCTTGCGCGATTGATCGCACGTCTTGCCGATCCGACTGTTGGAACGGTGATGTTGGGTGGCGTTGCGTTGCATCGTGTTGATAATTCCGATTTGCGAAGCAGGCTCATTGTGGTTCCACAGGAACCGTTTCTGTTCGCTGACACCATTGCCTACAACCTTCGCTTTGCCTCACCGGACGCGACTGATACGCAATTGAAAGACGTTTTCCGCGATCTTGAGATCGATGACTGGCTGGAAACCCTGCCCCAGGGCATCAATACGAATGTCGGGCAACGTGGAGGATCGCTTTCAGCGGGTGAGCGTCAGTTGATTGCGCTTGTGAGAGCTGCAGTTGTGCGACCGGATGTATTGATATTGGACGAAGCAACTTCATCCGTTGATGCGCTCACTGAAGTACGTATTTCGAAAGCCTTGAATAAACTTGCGCAGGGCA
>CAINTF010000233.1 GCA_903853285.1 uncultured Acidimicrobium sp.
ATCGCCAGTCGTCGCGGTGAGAACAGTGCGGGTCGAAGGCGCAAAATATGCGGACTCCGCATTGGTGCGAAGTGTTTCTGACTCGTTAAAGGGAAAGTCGGTGCTTACCGTCGATACAAAAACCGCGAGTGAAAGGCTTGAGAGTGATCCATGGATTAAATTCGCTCGGATTACGACAAGCTTTCCAAGCAGCGCATTGATTCAGATCAACGAAAGAATTCCAGTTGCATGGTTTCTTGGTGTCGATAATCGAGCGCGTGTAATTGACGAAGATGGGTTAGTGCTGAGTGTGGTGGACGGGCGACCAACGCAATACATGTGGATTGAAGGAACTGGTCCGAACTTGACCGCAGGGGCGAGTTCGGCAGCCGCATATAGGGCAGCAGGCCAACTGGCGATGTCGCTGCCAAGCGAGCTCGAGCCAATGGTGAAACATTTGGGCGTTGCTGGTACTGAAGAAATCACGATGACCCTTAAAAATGGCACAGTTATCAACTTCGGGGCCCCCGTAGATATGCGTAACAAACTGGTCAATGTTGTGGTCCTACTGCGCCGCCAAGATGTCAACTCAATCGTCAGTATCGATGTATCCACGGGGACCCCAGTAGTTCAGTCGTGATCACAGCCAGCCTGAACGATCAACTAGCCTGTACCCAACATAGGAACCGGCGTTTGTGACAGAGTCAATACCGTTGTCGCAAGTGCTTCGTAGGAGGAATACACAATGGCTGGTGCACCACAAAATTTTTTGGCGGTTATCAAAGTAATCGGAGTTGGTGGGGCGGGCGTTAACGCAATTAATCGCATGATCGACTCCAATTTGAGGGGCGTCGAATTTGTGGCAGTGAACACCGACGCTCAAGCGTTGTTGATGAGTGATGCAGATTTCAAAATTGACATTGGTCGAGAGATCACCCGCGGTCTTGGAGCTGGTAGTGATCCAGCAATTGGACAAGATGCAGCCGAAGCAAGTCGCAGCGACATCGAAGAAATCGTTAGTGGCGCAGACATGGTATTTATTACAGCTGGCGAAGGAGGCGGTACCGGTACTGGTGCAGCTCCAATCATCGCCGAGATCGCTCGTGCTGCAGGTGCGTTGACTGTTGGCATTGTGACTCGTCCATTTGGATTTGAAGGTCGCCGCCGCGCAATGCAGGCCGAAGCAGGTATCGCAAAGTTGCGCGACAAGGTCGACACGTTGATCATTATTCCAAACGAACGACTCTTGTCGGTTGCTACTGAGAAGACAAGTTTGCTCGATGCGTTTAAGCGCGCAGATGAAGTGCTGTTGCAAGGCGTTGCTGGTATCACCAACTTGATCACGACACCAGGTCTGATCAACACCGACTTTGCCGACGTAAAAATGATTTTGACAAATGCTGGTACCGCATTGATGGGTACGGGTAAGGCAAAGGGCGATAATCGCGCGATTGCAGCTGCAACTGCCGCGATTAACTCACCGTTGCTTGAATCGTCAATTGAGGGCGCACGCGGTATTTTGCTCAATATCACTGGTCCATCCGACATGGGCTTGTTCGAACTGAATGCTGCGGCAGAAATCGTGCATGCAGTGGCTCACCAAGATGCAAACATCATTTTCGGCACCGTTATCAATGACGAACTCGAAGACGAAGTACAGGTAACAGTGATTGCTGCAGGGTTCGATCGTTCGGATTCGGGCATGTCGCGTTCGGCGAGGGGCGACGGTCGTGCCGATACACGCGGCGAACCACGTGGAAGTCGGATTAAAGAGTTGTTCGGCACTGGTGAGGATCCATTGCGTGATTCTTCTGACGGCTTTGACGTTCCAGACTTCTTGAAGTAACAACTTCGGATGGTTGGCGCATTCGCCAGCAAAATCTCGTGAACCAGATACTTGTAGCAACCCGAGTTGCCGAACTACGCGATCGAATAACGCGCGCAGGTGGAGTAGGGGTTGGCATTGTTGCGGTTACTAAAACCTTTGGGATCGATGCGTGGAACGACGCAAAATTCGCTGGCTGTGAGGCAGTTGGCGAAAACTATGCCCAAGAATTGATTGCCAAATCGCAGCAAATCGACCGTATTGATCGACTGCCCGTTCATTTCATCGGGCAATTACAAACGAATAAAATCAAGTCGCTGTTTGACATCGTGGACGTGTGGCAGTCAGTAGACAGGGCATCAGTAGTAACCGAGCTTGTGAAGCGTCATGCAGGTAGAGCAACGAGTGGGCGGTGCGAAATGCTGTTGCAGGTCAATACCACCAGCGAAATTGACAAGGGCGGTTGTGACCCTGCCGAGGCGAAAACCCTTGTGGACCAGGCCCGTCAAGGCGGACTGGATGTTACGGGTCTCATGACGGTTGGCCCGACGGACATGGATCCAGTAAAGACCCGTGCCGCTTTTCGGTTACTCAATGAAATGGCTCAGGACCTAGGGGTCCAGCATCTGTCGATGGGCATGACGGCCGATGTTGAGATTGCGGTTGAGGAAGGATCCACATTGGTAAGGGTTGGAACAGCGCTCTTTGGCCAACGTCCACGTTCGGTCTAGTTGGGTGTTGTAACCTTCTAGTGATGTCAATGTTTCGACGCGCAATGGACTATTTGGGTCTTGGCCCGGATGACGCCTATGACGACTATGACGCTTCGATAGCAGTTGAGCGCCCTGCTGCGCGTAATACGCGTGGTGGCGGAGCGGTAAGACGCCCTCAGCCTCAGCAATATGTCGATGACTACGAAGATGAAATTGAAGACGAGTACGAAGAAGCACCTCGTCCAAGAACTCCTGCGCGACCTACTGGGCGCGCGCAAGCACAACGTGATGATTCGAGTGTGCAGTTGCGCCCAAGTGGCTCAAGCACAGGTGGCACGGTGCGCAAACTCACGCAGACAACTGCAGAGCCAGTTGCTATTCGTCCAACTCGCTACGACCAAGCAAAAGAAATCGCAGACATGCTGCGATCTGGTCAGCCAGTAGCAATGAACATCGGTGCTGCAGATTCAGAAATTGCGCGACGACTGATTGATTTTGCTAGTGGAGTTACTTACGGAATCGAAGGCAAAATGGAAAAGATTGCACCAGGTGTATTTTTGTTGACACCTCGTGGCACACGCGTTATTCGTGATTGAAATTCTTTGCTCCCTCGTAGGTCTGTATACGTACCTCATTATCGGAAGAGTGATTCTTTCGTGGTTTCCTGCCAACCCCAACGGACCTCTCGGTCAGGTTGTGCGAGTCGTGATGATGTTGACCGATCCCGTGCTTCTGCCAGTGCGACGTGCGTTGCCTTTTGCTGGGCCGCTTGATCTTTCACCCCTTGTGGTGCTGCTGTTTTTGCAGATAGTCGTACAAGGCTTATTGCTTCGCTGCTAGGCATCAAGCCAGTAGCACGCATTTGCCTTTACAATGACGCACCGTGACTTATCCAAAGGTTGATCCTCAACCGAACTTTCCGGCAGTCGAAAACGAGACGCTTGATTTTTGGGCTTCCGATGGAACCTTCCAAGCTTCGATTGATCAGCGCGATGCCGGCACCAATGGTGCAAACGAATATGTGTTTTATGACGGACCACCGTTTGCCAATGGTTTACCGCATTACGGGCACTTACTCACTGGGTTTGTGAAAGATGCGGTTCCTCGATATCAAACGATGCAGGGTAAGCGAGTTGAGCGCCGCTTTGGATGGGATTGCCATGGTTTGCCAGCAGAAGCAGAAGCAGAGAGACAGTTAGGGATTTCTGGACGGCAAGCAATCACCGACTTTGGTATTGACAAATTTAATGAGTACTGCAGAGAATCTGTGCTTCGTTACACCGGAGATTGGGAGCGCTATGTAACCCGCCAAGCTCGTTGGGTTGATTTTGCTCACGATTACAAAACGCTCGATGTTTCATACATGGAAAGTGTGATGTGGGCATTTAAGACGCTGTGGGACAAGGGTCTGATTTATGAAGGATTTCGTGTGCTGCCGTATTCGTGGGCACTTGAAACTCCTTTGTCAAACACAGAAACACGCATGGATGATGCGTACAAGCAAGTGCAAGATCCAGCACTGACTGTTGCGTTCGTGCTCGAGACCGGCGAATCACTACTTGCATGGACTACAACGCCATGGACATTGCCGAGCAACTTGGCTCTTGCAGTTGCACCAGACGTGAGTTATGTGCGAGTGCGCCACAACGGAACCATATACATCTTGGCCGAAGCGCGACTCGGTGCGTATGAAAAAGAATTGGAAGGCGCAGAAGTTATCGATTCGATGCTTGGATCAGCTCTCGTCGGCCGCACGTACACGCCAATGTTTTCTTACTTTGCCGATCAGCCAGATGCTTTTCGAATTATTGCGGGAGATTTCGTAACGACAGATGATGGCACCGGGGTCGTGCATCTTGCACCTGGCTTTGGCGAGGACGACCAACGCGTCTGCAGCGAAAACGGTATCGGACTCGTTGTCCCAGTCGATAGTCGCGGATTGTTCACAAGTGAAGTTCCAGACTTCTTTGGAATGTTGGTGTTCGATGCCAACCCATTGATTATTCGCGAACTTAAATCGCGTGGTGTCGTATTGCGTCACGAAACATACGATCATGCATATCCGCATTGCTGGCGCACGGGGAAGCCACTCATCTATAAAGCTGTGAGCTCTTGGTTTGTCAATGTGACTGCGGTGAAAGAGCGCATGGTCGCATTGAACGAAGAAATCACTTGGGTGCCCGATCACTTGAAACACGGAAGTTTTGGTAAGTGGCTTGAGAATGCACGCGATTGGACGATCAGTCGCAATCGTTTTTGGGGCTCACCGATACCTGTGTGGCGCAGTGATGATCCCGCGTATCCGCGTATTGATGTGTATGGGAGTCTCGCGGACCTCGAGCGTGATTTTGGTGTCACAGTCACCGAATTGCATCGCCCTGTTGTCGATGACCTAGTCCGACCAAACCCAGACGATCCAACGGGGAAGTCGATGATGCGCAGGGTTCCTGAAGTTCTGGACTGCTGGTTTGAGAGTGGCTCAATGCCGTTTGCTCAAGTGCATTATCCGTTTGAAAATCAGGAATGGTTTGATCAGCACTATCCAGGTGACTTCATAGTTGAATACATCGGTCAAACACGTGGCTGGTTTTACACGCTGCATGTTTTGGCAACTGCATTGTTTGATCGACCCGCTTTTTCTACATGTGTCAGCCACGGAATCGTGTTGGGTGATGACGGCGCAAAGATGTCCAAGAGTCTTCGCAACTATCCAGACCCTATGAACGTGTTTGATACGTATGGCGCTGATGCCATGCGTTGGTATCTGTTGTCTTCGTCAATTTTGCGTGGATCTGACTTCGCCGTAACCGAAGAAGGTATTCGCGACACGGTTCGTCAAGTGATGTTGCCGTTGTGGAACAGCTGGTATTTCTTGTCGCTCTACGCCAACGCGGAGTCAATGACGGGTGAGGTTCGCTACGACTCAACGAATGTCTTAGATCGCTATGTGTTTTCAAAATTGAAGCGTTTGATTGAAGACACGACGGTGTCGATGGATCAGTACGACATCTTCAATGCTTGCCAACAAGTTCGTACGTTTTTAGATGTTCTGACAAATTGGTATATCCGGCGAAGTCGCGATCGATTCTGGAAGGGCGATAAGGACGCAATCGATACGTTGCATACGGTGTTGCAGGTTTTGACTCGCATCGCTGCGCCGTTGTTGCCGTTGACTACCGAAAAGATTTATAAAGAACTCACTGGAGAACGAAGCGTGCATTTGGAGAACTGGCCAGACGCGAGCATCGTTCCGAGCGATGATGAGCTTGAGAAAGTGATGGATCAAGTCCGTGACGTTTGTTCGACAACGTTGTCATTGCGCAAGGTACATTCGCGACGTGTTCGACTACCACTTGGAGAACTGACCGTTGCCTCACCGCTGGCTAATGCCTTGCAATCGTTTGTTTCGATCATCACCGACGAAGTGAATGTTCATCAAGTGACCCTCACAACCGAACTTGGTCAAGTTGCCAAACATGAATTGCAACTCATTCCTGCTGCTCTCGGACCGCGCCTTGGCGCCAACACTCAGAAAGTGATTGTTGCGGTGAAGAAGGGCGACTGGTCGATCAACGGAGACGAAGTAATCGCCGGTGGAGTCGCGCTTGAACCACATGAGTTCCAGGTCAGACTGGTTGCGGCTGCGGGCGATACCGAATTGATTGCAAGTGCTGCACTCGCCGACGGTCAAGGAATCGTATTGCTCAACATTGAGCTGACTGA
Source organism: uncultured Acidimicrobium sp. (assembly GCA_903853285.1). Lineage (GTDB taxonomy): Bacteria > Actinomycetota > Acidimicrobiia > Acidimicrobiales > Ilumatobacteraceae > UBA3006. Next base: position 6,241 of record CAINTF010000233.1, read on the forward strand.
TGCACTTCTGGCTGAAGGTGCTGCACGCGACATAGTGCGTATGGTGCAGCAAGCTCGACGTGAAGCAGGGTTGGCGGTTTCGGATCGCATTAATTTGACACTCGGATTACCAGAGTCACTCCAGTCACAAGTGTCCCAATTTGAGCCCTACATTGCCTCTGAAACCCTTGCTCAGCGCATTGAGTGGGTTCAGGGCCTACATCCAACTGGGGATTTGGATGGGAATCCCGTCCATATAGGTGTCGATCAAGTACGGTAAAGCGCCAAGTTCGAGAGGGAAACATGCCATCAGCATCAGCAAAGAAGAAGGCCCTAGTTAAAAAGACCAAGGCCAAGAAGTCGGCGGACGCGAAAAAGAAA
>CAINTF010000234.1 GCA_903853285.1 uncultured Acidimicrobium sp.
TAGCCTCTGGGCGAAGTGTTGGGAACAGAATCACATCTTTGATTGAACCAGCAGCGGCCAACAACATGACAAGTCGATCGATGCCAATTCCAAGACCTGCAGTCGGTGGCATTCCAAACTCGAGTGCACGCAAGTAATCCTCGTCCATGCTGCCGGCTTCATTATCACCAGCAACTTTGGCTTTTTGCTCGTCTTCGAATCGCAACCGTTGCTCGACAGGATCATTTAACTCGCTGTAACCATTTGCGAGTTCGCGGGCCCCGATAAATAATTCGAAACGCTCGGTGAGATGCGGATCGTTGCGGTCTGCGCGTGCAAGTGGCGAGATCTCAACTGGGTGTCCCGTCACGAATGTCGGCTCATGGAGATCACCCTCGGCGAGTTCGGCAAATATTTCTTCGATAATGCGTCCTGATCCCCAATGAGCATCTGTTTTGATTTTGTGTTTGGCGGCAATATTGCGAACGACATCCACATCCATTGAAGGGTGCAGCGTTTCGCCAACTTTTTCGCCAGCCAAGTCAATCATGCGCGCTTTGCGCCATGGTTGAGCAAGGTCAAATTCTTTTCCATTGATAATGACGACAGTGCTTCCAGTTGCTTCACGTGCAGCGTTGGTGATGAGTTGTTCCGTAAGCGCCATTACCTCGGTGTAATCACCAAATGCCTGGTAGCTCTCCATCATCGTGAACTCTGGGTTGTGACGCGTGGAGATGCCTTCGTTGCGAAACACGCGGCCGATCTCAAATACGCGCTCCATGCCGCCAACGATCAAGCGCTTGAGGTGCAACTCGAGTGCGATGCGCAAAAAGAGTTGCATGTCGAGCGTGTTGTGATGGGTGATGAATGGGCGAGCGTGAGCACCGCCGACTTCCATGTGCAACACAGGGGTTTCTACTTCGATGAATTGATTGTCGTGCAACGTCTTTCTAAAGCTGGCAATCGTTGCATGACGTATTTCAAATGTTCGACGAGCCTCTTCGTTGATGATCAGGTCGGCATAGCGTTGGCGATAACGAGTGTCGACATCGGTGAGTCCATGCCATTTGTCTGGCATCGGACGCACCGCCTTAGCCAGCAATTGCGCTTTGTCGACTTTGACTGAAAGCTCGCCTTTGCGCGTAGTCATGACCAAGCCACTTACGCCAACCCAGTCGCCTAAATCAAAATTGTTGATTGCATCAAACTCATCGTCACCAACAATTGCCTTCGATACAAACAACTGAATGTCGCCAGTGCGATCGCGCAGTGTGCAGAAAATAAGTTTGCCTTGATCGCGCTTGAGCATGATGCGGCCGGCGATAGTGACGTGGTCGGTAGTTTCATTGCCTGCTTCAAGCGCACCATGTGTTGTGCGAATTTCACCGAGCGTGTGGGTGCGGTCAAATCGATACGGATATGGGTTGGTGCCTTGAGCCCTGAGTGCTTCAATGTTGTCGAGGCGACGAGCCATCTCGGCGGCAAGGCCGCTCGAAGTTTGGGCTGGGTCGAGATTGTCGCCGTTTTCGGCTGATTCAGGGCTTAAAGTCACGCTCACAAACTAGTCGCGCGGGCTTGATGTGTTGTTACTAGTTTCGCTATTCGATAACGGCGAGCACGTCGCCGGAGCCAACTTTGTCACCTGCAGTCACATTGACTTTGGTGACTTTTCCAGCCTTTTCGGCGGTGATTTGGTTTTCCATCTTCATGGCCTCGAGCACAACAACAGCATCTCCAACAGCGATCGTTTGACCCACTTCGACCATTACCTTGACGATCGTGCCTTGCATCGGGGCAGTCACTGCGCCGCTTGCGGCACCACCACCTGCGCCGCCCGAGCCACGTGTTGGCTTCTTGGTCTTTTTGGCAGTGCCTACTGCAAACTCTGGCACCCACATCTTGACGTCAAATCGCTTGCCATTGACTTCGACAGTGGTTGAGCGCTCGACCAACTCTTGGTCGTCGGTTGATGTTGGCGCTCCTGCATTGGAAACAAGTTGCGAAAGGTCAAGGGTTTCTTCAACCCATTTTGTGGAGAGAAAGTATGAGGCACGACAACATCGACTGTCAAAAGAGGTACTACAAGCAAGGTGATATTGCTCCTGTGTACCCGATGCCTTGGAGATGCGAGCCGTTTATTGGAACCGTGGAGAGTGTAAGAAAGAACCCGTTTGGCAGGGTGTCCTACGTCATCAACGGTATGCAAGTGTTTACAGAAGA
>CAINTF010000235.1 GCA_903853285.1 uncultured Acidimicrobium sp.
CCACGGCTCTGAACACTCTTTCCCTACACGACGCTTTCCGATCTAGTGAAGCAATACGACTTGGAGTCAACGCTGCGAACGGACACATTACGAGCGAGCCTGTAGCTCGCGAACTTTCAACAGATTTTGTAAGTCCGCTAGATGCGCTGAGTTGACTAGCGCTAAAAAGCGTTAAGAAGCGTTATCTAGTCGCAGCAACTGTCACGCCAGCCGCACGACGCACAACGAAAGTGCGCATGCTCGGCATAGAGACCTGATCCACAATGCGGACACTCTGAAAAAATCCCTCGTGGCGAATCGCACACTGGCGCGCTCGTTTTACTGGCAGTCACTCTTGTATCGTTGACATCGAGTTGAGGTTCGAATGCGTGGCTCATTGCCAACATTCTTGCCGATCCGACAATGACCATGACTGATACCAGCGACATACCTACTGATCAACCCCGACGAGGCAGTGCCAGAGCTGCTCTTCGCGTTCGCGACTTTCGCCTTGTGTGGTTTGGATCCTTGGGCTCAAACATCGGCACATGGATGCAAAATGTCGTTCTACCTGCCTATGTGTACCACCGCACTGGCAAAGCATCGGTTGTGGGTTTACTCATTTTCGCCCAACTGGGACCATTACTTTTCTTGTCCATTCCAGCCGGTGTGATCGCCGATCGCTTTGACCGCAAAAAATGGCTCATCTCCATGCAAGTTGTACAGCTTTCATTTTCGGTGGCACTCGCCACTCTCGCACTCGGTACTCCACCGATCTGGGCGCTTTTTGCAGCAGCTTTCGGGGTGGGTATCGGAAATGCACTCAATGCACCAGCGTGGTCTGCAATGTTGCCTTCACTCGTGCGACCTGAAGATTTGTCAGGAGCAATTGCACTCAACAGCACTGTTATTAATGGTTCACGTGTCGTTGGCCCAATCATTGTTGCCGTCTTCTCACAGTGGGGTGCCACTACTGCCCAATTCTTTTATTTCAATGCAGCGACATATCTGTTCGTCATCTTCGCTCTACTCAGAGTGACGGTGCCCGATTATGTACCAGATCCAACTCAAGGTTGGCGGCGCTTCACCGTGGGTCTCTCCATAGCCCGCGAAAGACCTGTTGTGCGTCGCCTCATCGTTTCACTTGCCACATTTTCGCTTCTCTCATTACCGTATGTCGGCCTCTTCCCTGCAGTCGCCCGACTTACGTTCAAGATTGACGAAAGCGGCACGACGTATAAATGGCTTTATGCAACGTGGGGTTTCGGTGCATGTCTTGGTGGTCTCGCAATCGGCACTGTCTTTTCTCACATCGATATGCGTCGACTCATTCAATGGGGATTCGCCGCATTTTCAGTTGCAATGTTTTTCTTCGCGCTTTCACAGTCACCACTGCCTGCATTCATTTCCGGATTCTTTCTGGGATTTGCTTATTTCTTTACAACAACATCCATGATGACTGTTGTACAAATGCGACTGGAACCCGCAGTTCGAGGTCGTGTGCTTGCATTGTGGTTCATGTCGTTCGGTGGGCTCATCCCATTTGGCAATATGTTTTTTGGTCCGCTCATCGATCGTTATGGCTCACGGGGAATGTTGCTCGTCAGTTCTGCAACCGCACTCTTTCTTGCATGGCGTTGCGACATTACGGCACTCGACAAAAAGCAAATACCGCTTGCGGGCTAATTCTTAGTCAACTTTTAGTTGATCAAAAGTGATACGAGTTTCTCTAGTTGAGCAACGCGCGAGCCTTTAATCAAAATTGCCGCCGAATTTTCAACTGCAGAAAGCGCCGCAGCGGCTTCTTCGCGGGTTCGAGATTGCACCCCGTACATATCCGTTCCAACCGCAATGAGTTCAATGCCAAGTTGTTCGGCGAGACGAGAAATCTGTAAATGATCTTGCTCCGGTTCCGACAATTCGGCCATTATCCCGAGCACTGCAATGCGCCGACTCGCCTTGGTTGCGCTCAATGCATGGAGCGCGGCAGCCAAAGACGCAGGATTTGCGTTATACGAGTCATCAATGATCAATGCTCCATTGCGCGCAACTTTGTGTTGCATTCGCATCTCGGACAAGACCGCAGCCTCTATCGCAACGGCTGCTCGCTGAAGATCAAGCCCTAACACTCCCGCAACTGCGATCGCTCCAACGGCATTGTGCGCCATGTGCTCGCCAGGCACATTCATCTTCCATGAAGCTTTGCCCCATGGCGATTCAACCGTGATCGATGCACACGCACGCTCATCCAAAACGCAATGAGTCATTCGCACGGTGGCAGAAGGAGCCACGCCATAGCTAATTACAGTTGCCTCGGTCAGAGACTGCATCGCCGCCACTCGCTCGTCGTCTGCATTAAGAACAGCAAATCCTGAAGCATCAAGCGCCTGAACTAGTTCGCTTTTTGCGCGAGCGACGCCGTCAATGCCTCCCACTCGTTCGGTATGCGCTGGAGCAACCCTGGTAACAACACCGATATTTGGTCGAGCAACCGTGCACAGCCGAGATATCTCATCAAAGCCACGCATACCCATCTCAAGCACAAGTGCTTGCACATCATCCCCGGCATTCAAAATCGTTACAGGCAGACCTTGATCGTTGTTAAAGGATCGCTCATTTGCAGTTACTCGCAAAACTGATCCAAGTGCTGCCGCAATGAAATCCTTCGTGCTTGTTTTGCCAACCGAGCCAGTTATGCCAATTACTCGATTGGCAAGTTGTGCATCAAGTTTGTTTCGACCCCAGGCACCTAATTGCAATAGCGCTGCAAGTGTGTCTGGCACCGTGATTGAAGTGCGACCAAAAGTCTTCCCGGTTGTTAAATATGCACCTGCACCGGCAGCAAGCGCTGCTAAAACAAAATCGTGTCCATCGCGCTCGGCCACAATCGGCACAAAAAGTTGTCCAGGGCGAACGCTGCGCGAATCAAAACTGACACCAGAAAGATGAGCATTTTGACCAACCAATATTCCGTTGGTCGCCTTCGCCACATCGGCGGCCATCAAGCGCATAATGCAATCCTACCGAGCAACCCCATTGCCATGAATTCCTAGTACCGTGTTTTTAATGACTTCGGCACAACGCATTCACGTCATCGTGCTCTTCGGCGGAGAATCTGCCGAACACGATGTCAGTTGTGTGACCGCAGCACATGTATTGCAAGCATTAGACACCAACAGGTACCGCATCACCACAGTCGGTATTACTCGCCAGGGGCAATGGGTTCTGGTTACTACTCATGCAGCCGACAAACTCACTGTCTCAGGAACACCAATTTCGATTTCCGAAATTGTTGCCCAATTCCGAAGTGATGAGCGCGCCGTAGTTTTGCCGCTGCTCCACGGGCCACTTGGCGAGGATGGCACGATTCAAGGCGTTCTTGAAGTTGCAAACATTCCATACGTCGGTTCAGGAGTACTTGGTAGCGCTGTTGCAATGGACAAAGGTGTTGCCAAGCAATTGCTCGCCGTCAACGGAATCCCCCAACCAAAATACGTTTCGCTGCATGAACAGCACATCACCGACGCAGCTCTTCAACATGCGATTGATACTCTCGGACTTCCCGTATTTGTGAAACCCGCCAACATGGGTTCATCCATTGGTGTCACAAAGGCTCGAAATTTAGGTGAGCTTCGTGAATCAATAGCCCTTGCTGTTTCGTACGACGAATGGGTACTCATAGAAGAAGCGATCGTCGGCCGAGAAATAGAAGTTGCAGTTCTTGGCAACCTGGCCGTGCGCACATCACTGCCAGGAGAAATTATTCCGAGTAGCGAATTTTATGACTACAACGACAAATATGTAAGCGACAGTGCGCAGCTCAAGATTCCTGCGCCACTCAGTTCAATTGAAACCGAAGCAGTACAGAAACTCGCTGCAGTTATTTTCCATACTTTGCGTGCTCAAGGTATGGCCCGAGTCGATTTCTTCTACGAAGAAGGTGGGCGCGGATTCTTATGCAACGAAATCAACACCATTCCCGGATTTACGCCAATCTCGATGTATCCAAAGTTGTGGCAAGCATCGGGAGTCTCGTACTCACAACTTCTTGACGAACTCATTGATTTGGCATTCGAACGCCACTCACGTCGCCGTCGCAACACGGCGCGTTAATACAAACTGGCTAACTTCCGGATGCGGGAATACTTAAAATCTGGCCTGGATACAGCAACGCACTAGAACTATTGAATCCGTTAGCGCTCAGTAGCGAGGCAAGCGATACGCAGAACTTTTTGCGAATGATATACATCGAGTCACCTTTGGCAACTTTGTATGTGCCTGCAGGACGAGGGTCGCAACCAGGCTGACTCGGACCCGCAGCGACATCTGGCACCACATTGATCTGAGGATTATTGACAGTTGCAGTTGGGGGAATTTTAAGAATTGAACCTGGGAAAGGAAACTGGCTCGTTGCAACGAGCCCATTCCACGACAACAACTCGGCAACCATGATGCCGTACAAGTTGGCGACCAAACTTGGTGAGTCGCCTGCTCGCACGGTGTAAACCTGTTCAACTCCAACCGCGCCGATGGGCAATGTGGTGACGATATTGGGAAGCGTTGATTGCACCGGCGGAATCGTTGCGAAATCGGTAGGTCCAACAGGAACAATCGTTGTCGCAGTACCTGCAATGGTGGTGCTGCATGCACCAACAAAAAATAGGCTGAGCAAAATCACTGTCGCGTGCTGGATTGCTTTTGTGTTGCTCTTCATTGATCTCAATAATAGGCGCAAAGGTCTTTAATCAGTGATTAATAGATCACTATGCCATAGGCCGAGCAGAGGCAGCGATTGGCGCCGGAAGTGTTGATGACCCCATCAATCGGTTATCAACGGCGGCAGCACAAGATCGACCCTCAGCAATCGCCCATACGATCAGGCTTTGTCCACGACCCATGTCTCCAGCCACAAATACACCAGGAATATTTGTTTCGTAATCGTCGGTACGAGCAATGTTCCCTCTTGGATCTAGTTCGACACCTAGCTGTTCGAGCCATGCCTTCTTTTCTGGACCGACAAACCCAAGTGCAAGTAACACCAAGTCAGCTTGCAATTCGCGTTCGGTACCTGGCACGGTCACAAATTTTCCATCAACTAGCTCAACTTCGTTCAGCACAAGAGCGCGAACAGCGCCTTCAGCATTGCCAACAAATCGATCCGTGTTCACGCTGAATACTCGCTCGCCACCTTCTTCGTGTGCCGAACTTGTGCGAAATACAAGACTCCACTGCGGCCAAGGGTTTGAATCAGCTCGCACTTCGGGTGGACGCGGCATGATCTCTAACTGTGTCACCGTAAGCGCGCCTTGTCGGTGTGCTGTTCCGAGACAATCAGCGCCAGTATCTCCACCGCCGATGATCACTACATGTTTGCCATGTGCGCTGATCGAAGTTTCGGTCATGTCACCTTGCTGCACACGATTGCTCGGCGGCAAATATTCCATTGCCTGATAAATGCCTTTCAATTCCCTGCCAGGCACGGGCAAATCACGCCATTGAGTTGCGCCACAAGCCAACACAACCGCATCATGCGAAGCAACCAATACATCAATATCCACGTTGTCACCCACTGCAGCGTTGACACGGAATTCGGTGCCTTCTTGTGTCATCTGCTCAATACGCCTATCAATATGACGCTTCTCCATTTTGAATTCGGGAATTCCATAACGCAATAACCCGCCGATGCGGTCATCACGCTCAAGCACAACTACGTCATGCCCGGCGCGAGTGAGCTGCTGTGCAGCTGCCAAACCTGCCGGACCTGAGCCGATTACCGCAACACGCTTGCCAGTTTTTTGAGCAGAGACGAAAGGAGCTACCCAACCCTCGCTCCATGCCCGATCAATAATCTCAACCTCAACTTGCTTAATCGCTACAGGATCCTGATTGATTCCCAAAACGCACGCAGACTCACAAGGCGCAGGACATAGCCGACCAGTAAATTCAGGAAAATTATTTGTTGCGTGCAATCGATCGAGTGCGTCACGCCAGTTATCTCGATACACCAGGTCGTTCCAATCAGGAATCAAGTTGCCAAGCGGGCATCCGTTATTGCAAAACGGAATACCGCAATCCATGCATCGTCCCGCCTGGTGCTTCAGTTCCACCGCAGGAAAGGCTTCGTATACCTCGCGCCAGTCTGCGACACGAACAGGTATGGGACGACGCTTTGGCGTAGTGCGCTTCCAATTAATAAATCCTGTTGGCTCACCCATTGACTGGCTCCATCACTCGACGAGAAGTTTCTTCTTCGCTCAGACCATCAATCTTTGCTTGATCAATGATGGCCATCACTCGGGCATAATCTCGCGGCAACACTTTGCAAAACTTTTTAAACTCAGATGACCAACCCTCAAGCATCCCTGCAGCAAGTGGCGAACCAGTCAACCGCACATGTTGTTCAATTGTTTCTTGCAACCACGCCGCATCGAGCGCATTTGGTTCCACAACATCCACCATCTCGGTATTCACTCGCGACTCAAACAATCCATCCGCGTCATATACATACGCAATGCCACCACTCATACCGGCTGCGAAGTTACGGCCAGTTGCTCCAAGCACAACAACCCGCCCGCCCGTCATGTACTCACACCCATGGTCTCCAATGCCTTCTACAACGGCAACAGCCCCAGAGTTACGCACACAAAAACGCTCGCCAACAAGTCCGTTTATAAAGAGTTCACCAGACGTTGCCCCATACCCAATCACATTGCCTGCGATTACGTTGTTCTCCGGCAGAAACGTTGCACGAAGACTCGGACGCAACACGATGCGTCCACCCGACAAGCCCTTGCCCAGATAATCGTTTGCATCACCGTGCAGAGAAATCGTTACGCCTTTCGGCAAAAATGCACCAAGGCTTTGTCCAGCCGATCCAGTGAATTTCAATGAAATTGTGTCGACTGGCAGTCCCGCACTTCCCCACTTCTTGGTCACAGCACTGCCGAGCATTGTGCCAACGGTGCGATTGACATTGCTAATTGGCAACTCAAGCTCAATCGGTCGTGCATCTTGAATTGCGTTGGCGCATTGTTCTACGAGTTGCGTGTCCAGTGCATCTACAAGACCGTGATCTTGCGCAACGGATTGGTGCAAGGTTTGTTGATAAGGATTTTGTGGCGCCGCCAGAATTGGAGAGATATCTAGTCCTTTTGCCTTCCAGTGTGTGATGGCGAGCCGAGTGTCTAGTGCCTCAACATGCCCAACCGCATCTTGCAAAGTTTTGAATCCCAATTGGGCAAGGTATTCGCGTACTTCTTGCGCAATGTACTCAAAGAAGTTGACGACAAATTCTGGCTTACCGCTGAAGCGCTTACGTAGTTCTGGATTCTGCGTTGCAATGCCAACAGGACAAGTATCGAGATGACACACTCTCATCATCACGCATCCACTCACCACGAGCGGTGCAGTTGCAAACCCAAACTCTTCGGCACCAAGTAACGCAGCAACAACCACGTCACGTCCAGTTTTCATTTGGCCGTCAGCCTGCACCACGATTCGGTCTCGTAATCCATTGAGCAACAATGTTTGCTGCGTCTCAGCCAATCCAAGTTCCCACGGCGCACCAACATGTTTGAGCGAAGTAAGCGGAGATGCACCAGTACCACCATCGTGACCCGAGACCAACACCACGTCGGCTTTGGCTTTACTTACACCTGCAGCAACTGTGCCGATACCAACTTCGGCCACCAACTTGACATGAACTCGAGCAGTCGGGTTCGAGTTTTTAAGATCGTGAATGAGTTGCTTCAAATCTTCAATCGAATAAATGTCGTGGTGTGGAGGAGGACTAATCA
>CAINTF010000236.1 GCA_903853285.1 uncultured Acidimicrobium sp.
CAAAACGATTTCCGAGTCAGATGGTGTTGCATGTTCACTCGAGCAACTCGATTGTCCCGTGCCGCAGCCTCGACAATTGTTTGCTGTAGGTCTGAACTATAAAAAGCATGCTGAAGAAATGGGCAGTCCAATCCCATCTACCCCACTCACGTTTGCCAAGTTTCAAAGTTCGATCAACACACCCTCTGGTGATGTTCAACTCGTTGGCACAACATGCGACTACGAATCGGAACTCGTTGTCGTAATCAGTACTGGCGGCATCAATATCGCTCAGGCAGATGCATGGCAACACATTGCAGGTATTACTGCAGGTCAAGACATTTCTGACCGCACTCTGCAATACAGCGGCGTGCCGCCACAATTCAGTCTTGGCAAGAGTCGCACCGGTTTCACACCGATGGGCCCATGGGTTGCGGATATGCATGACAACTCAAATCGCGATGATCTGCGTCTCACATGCATGGTCAATGGCGAAATTCGACAAGACACGAAGACGAGCGACATGATCTTCGACATTGCGCAAATCGTTTCGTATCTGTCTGGCATCTGCCAGCTTTTTCCTGGTGACGCTATTTTTACCGGTACCACTTCTGGTGTTGGACATGGCCACAAGCCACCCATCTACCTGCAGCGCGGCGACATCATTGAGACAACCCTTGAGGGCGTTGGAATAATTCGCAATCGCTGCGTCTAGTAGCGCAACCAGCACTTCCCGCATTAGATTTTCCAGTTATGCAAACTGGTAACCGAACCGTCATCACGGGGGCCAATTTGGTGGATGGCACCGGTTCGCCTGCACGGCACGCAGATGTTGCATTCGTTGATGGCATCATCACCGAAGTTGGCGCTCCAGGCTCAGTATCAACCGCTCACGCACATCAACACATCGATGCTGATGGATTGTTGCTCACTCCAGGATGGGTCGATGTGCACACGCATTACGACGCTCAGGCAACTTGGGATCCATGGCTTACCCCAAGTAGTTGGCACGGCGTCACATCTGTAGTGATGGGTAATTGCGGAGTTGGTTTTGCTCCAGCCGCACCCGAACGCCATCAATGGCTGATCGATCTCATGGAGGGAGTCGAAGATATTCCCGGCTCCGCAATGGTTGAAGGAATCAAGTGGGAATGGACTTCGTTTCCTGAATATCTCGATGCTCTCGAACGCACTCCCCACGTGCTCGACATGGGCACGCAGATTGCTCACGGCGCACTTCGAGCATTCGTGATGGGTGATCGCGGCGCTGCAAACGAAGATGCAACTGCCGACGATATTGCACGGATGAGCGCTCTTACCGAAGAAGCACTTCGCGCTGGTGCGCTTGGTTTTTCAACTTCGCGCACATCGTTGCATCGGAGCAAGAACGGCGAGCTTGTGCCGGGCACAAACGCTCAGCCAGATGAGTTGTTTGGTATTGCCGACGCGATGAAGCGAGTAGGTCATGGCATCTTTCAGTTTTCTCCTGAACATTCGCGCGTGCCCGTTGATGAATGGCCGTGGATGCAAGAGCTCGCGCGCCGATCCGGTGCCACTGTCAGCGTCAACGTCAATCAGCTAGATGACGGCAGCGAGGTGTGGCGCAAAACTCTTGCATTGCTCACGAAGGCGCACGCTGATGGAGAGAAGATCGTTGCACAAACTGCTGGTAGGTCTATTGGAATCTTGATGTGCCTCGAAGGAAGTGTGCATCCGTTGCTCGCCCACCCCGCGTATCACGAAGTTGCTCACTTGCCATTTGCCGAACGTATTGTCGCACTAAAAGATCCTGTACGGCGTGCGCGATTTGTAAGCGAGATTCCAACCGATGGGTTTTACAACGGACTCGTCACAAAATCTTTGCATCGCATGTACCCCGTCACTACTGCAAACATCGATTACGAGCCGCACCCAAGCACTGCAATAGGAGAAATCGCAAAGCGCACTGGAGTTGCTCCAATGCAGTTGATCGTCGACCATCTGTTGACCAACGATGGCAAGGGCATTATCTACTCGCCGTTCTTCAATTACATCTATGGCGATCTTTCAATGACGTACGAAATGATGCAACATCCTCAGACCAGAAATGGTCTCAGCGATGCTGGTGCACACTGCGGCGCCATCTGCGACGGTGGCTTGCCCACATTTATGCTCACGCACTGGGCGCGTGACCGTACTCGTGGTCCAAAACTTTCTCTTGAACACATCGTCTATCGGCAAACACGACACACTGCAGAGCTGCACGGGTTACTCGACCGCGGCATTGTTGCACCCGGCATGAAGGCAGATCTCAACGTAATTAATTTTGACCAGTTGGGTTTTGATATGCCATATATGGCCTACGACTTGCCGGCTCAAGGCCGACGCCTTGTGCAAACTGCGCGTGGCTACAACAAGACTTTTGTCAGTGGCGTGCAAACAGTTGAGAATGATGCATTCACCGGAGAGTTGCCAGGCAAACTCATCCGCGGGCCGCAGCGCTAAACACGCTGCGAGTTCCTAACTCGTCATTCCCCCAAGACCAACAAGCCCGCGCGCGAGTTCAATCTCGCCCATATGACGCAAACCGTGTTGATAGATCCAGCATTCAACCGCATCCAACACCGTGATTCCCACCTCGCCCGCCACACGAGCCGAATACGTGGACTCAATCTGCGGTGGAAACGGACGCGCAATTACAACTCGGGTCAGTTCTTTTGGATCCAAAGTCTCAAGCCACGAGTGCACACGGCCAAAAACCAATTGCAGATACTCCTGAAATGCTTCGTAGTTACCAATGCGTTGTCCAACCATCTCTTCCACTGTTTTGTGTTTACCGTGATCGGCGATGGATGGATTGACACGTGCTTTCCATTCGTCGTTCCAGATCGGAGCGACGCCGGTGATCATCATGAACGAGCCGTCGATCACGTTGACAATGTGAAACAAACTGAACGCAATCGGCATGACCCCTTCACGCTCAAAGTGATTGACATGTTCAATCGTCATTGTGCTCAATGCTTGGTCGTACAGCGAATGCAATGCCTTCATGCGGCGTTGCAATGAGTCGAGAATCAGTTCGTTTGACATGGCTTTGTTATTCCTTTGCTGCTTCAGTTTTCAAAAATGCATCAATGTCTGCTTTGGTTGCTCGACTGCGAATTTCAAAATGTACTTTAGAGATAGTTGAGTTAAACGCAAATGGCGCAACGTAGTCACTCACCACTGGCGACAGTTGATCACTCCCCAAGTCCATTCCCATCGAACCGAGTACTCGCACAATTTTGGGAATGTGCACCGAACCGATGTCTTTGCCATCGACCATCAATGTGATCGTCCCCGTTGAATCTTCGCGATCGAATCGGACGCCAATCTGATGATTGCCCGGCTGCAATGAAATCGGAGCGCTTGCTCGCTGATGCTTACCGAGGGCGTTGTAGTCAAAATGCAAAACAGAATCTTTGACGAAGAATGAGTGTCCGATGTTGTGGGCACCACGTGCATAAATCACGCCTTCTATCGGCTGATTGCCAACGACGATGTCTGCAGTAATCGTCCACGCACGACCGCTCAACAATGGGCATGCATCTGCCGGAATGTGCGCAACAGGCGGATAGTACGTATACGTATTTCCGTAGTGCGGAGAACCAGGACGGGACTTAGAACCAAAAATCTCAATTCCGCGATCGTCTAGCGGCAGCACACCATGCAACTCGGCCTGCTCCCACCACAGCGCAACCATCTCTTTGAGCTTTGCTGGTTGAGTTACAGACAAGTCATGCATCTCCGAAAAATCTTCATCGAGTTTGTATAAACCCCACGTGTCGTTTTCGTATGGCACGTTTTGGTCGTGGAATGTAACCGCCTTGTATCCATCGGCCCAAATTGCGCGATGACCCATCATCTCGAAATATTGCGGGCCACGCTTTGTCTCTCGCGTTGAAGTATTGAACGTGTACGTCAGACTCTCGCCGTGCATTGGCATTTGTCCGTGCCCATTGACCACAGGCGGCACTGTGATGCCGAGCGCGTCATACACAGTTGGCGCAATGTCGGTGATGTGACAAAACTGTGAACGAATGCCACCTGGCTGATCAATTCCTTTGGGCCAATGAAGAATCAAAGAGTCACGAATACCGCCACCGTATGTTTGTGATTTGTACCAACGACTTGGCGTATTGCCAACTTGCGACCAACCCCACGGATAGTTGGAGTGCGCGTTCTTGGTGCCGATGTCGTCAAGACGGTTCGCAACCATGTCGTCTACGTCTTCCCACATGCTGTTAAAGAAACTGAATTCATCAACAACGCCTTGTGGGCCACCTTCACGACTTGCACCATTGTCCGACAACAACGCAATCATCGTATTGTCTGTCAATTTGTGCTCATCCAAAAAGTCAAGCAAGCGACCGATCTGTGCGTCGGTATGGTCGAGCATCGCCGCAAAAGCTTCTTGCAAACGGCAAGCAAACAGTTTTTCGTTAGCAGTCAGTTCGACCCATGGGCGTACGCCAGGGTTGCGCGGCGAAAGCACGGTGTCTGGAGGAACAATGCCCATCTCGATCTGTCGCTTAAACCAAACATCGCGATGCACATCCCAGCCTTCGTCAAACTTGCCCCGCCACTTTGCCAAATAACTGTCGGGTGCATGGTGCGGAGCGTGCTGCGCACCGAATGCGAGATACAAATAAAACGGACGATCGGGTCGCACTGAAACGAGATCTCGAATCCACGTTGTTGATTGATCAACGAGATCTTCCGAGAGGTGATATCCCTCTTCTGGAGTGCGCGGCGGCAAAATATGTTGATTGTCGCGAGTGAGTTCTGGATAGAACTGATCAGTTTCGCCATTCAGAAATCCGTAGAAGCGATCAAAACCTTTTTGTAACGGCCAGTTGGTGTGAGGGCCTGCTGCAGTGCATTCTTCCATCGGCGCAAGGTGCCACTTACCCGCGCACAACGTTGCGTATCCCTCAAGCCGTAAGACTTCGGCCATCGTGGCTGCCTTGGGTGTAATGCCTCCACGCATATTTGGGAATCCTGTATTCCAGTTGG
Source organism: uncultured Acidimicrobium sp. (assembly GCA_903853285.1). GTDB lineage: Bacteria > Actinomycetota > Acidimicrobiia > Acidimicrobiales > Ilumatobacteraceae > UBA3006. The sequence goes on from CAINTF010000236.1 coordinate 5,014, forward strand.
ACACACCGCGCATGCCGACCGCGTGATGATTGCGACCTGTCAGCAAACTTGCACGCGAAGGCGAGCACAGCGCTGTCGTGTGAAAACCGGTGTAACGCAAACCATTTTGTGCGAGGCGGTCAATGTTCGGTGTGTGCAGCGTGCTGCCAAAACAACTTGGGTGAGAAAAACCCATGTCATCAAAAACGATGGTGATGACATTGGCTCCATGCAGACCCTTTGGCAAGTCTGGCCATGCTGGTGTAGACGTCTGATACGACGAATCGATTGTCCCCGCAAATTCAGGTTCGTTTGGGTGTACCGACTTGTTTTGAGCCATCTCACTCTCTCCCGTTTTCTGAGTACCGCAGTTCCAATTCTTGCCTTGACCAACTTTTCTCATAGTGTATGCAATTAGTTTGCTAAGTTTGTAATCGCACAAACATGTACACAACTACCGCACAACTGGAGACCTCATGGAAGTCATATTGCTCGGCACCGGAAGCCCAATGCCAGATGCCAAGCGCGGCGGTCCAGCGACGTTGGTGAAAGCCGGCGCAACCCAAATTTTGGTCGACGCTGGACGTGCGGTTGTCATGCGACTCACTGGAGCAGGCTCGTTACCTATCTTTCTGTCGGGTGTGCTGATCACCCATCTTCATAGCGATCACCTCACCGACCTCAACGACGTCATCACAACGCACTACATCATGAGTCAGGCAGAAACTCCACTCCATATTTACGGACCACCACGCACACAAGAAGTGGTCAACGGAATCCTCGCATCTCTTGCGCCCGACATCAGCTACCGCCTCGCACATCACCCAGACACATTGTGGTGGCAACCAAAAATTATCGTCACTGAGGTAACTCCGGGAATGACGTTCACGATCGGAGAAGCACAAATTTCGGTTGGTGAGACCAATCACGCACCAGTTGAGCCAACGGTTTCGTATCGCATTGAACACGAAGGCAAGTCTCTTGTGCTTGGTGGAGACGGCATTCCATGTCCGACACTGGACGCTATTTGCAAAGGCGCAGATGCATACGTCCAGACAGTGATTCGTGCAGAACTTGTCGGACTTGTCAAGAACAAACGCTTCCTCGATATTTTGGATTACCACTCGACGGTTGAGCAAGCAGCGCAGACTGCAACACGTGCTGGTGTGAAGAAATTAATTTTGACGCACTATGTACCGAGCATTCAGCCTGGCCAAGAAGAAGAGTGGCGCGCACTTGCCGCTGCGCACTTCGCGGGCGAAATCGTGCTCGGCGACGATCTCACAGCAACAACTATCTAATAGATAATCCAGTGGCCCAATACAAAAGGACAATGACATGAAAACACTGCGCACACCCGACGAACGTTTTGCCAATCTCGATGGATACAACTTCGAGCCACATTATTGCGACATTTCAGACCTAGAGGGTGGGACACTCCGCGTGCACTACATCGACGAAGGCCCTCGCGACGCAGACCCAGTGCTGTTGATGCATGGCGAGCCATCGTGGTGCTACCTGTATCGCAAGATGATTCCGATCCTGCTCGCAGCAGGACACCGAGTTATCGCTCCAGACTTGGTTGGCTTTGGTCGCTCCGACAAACCAACAGAACAAACTGATTATTCATATGCACGGCACGTTGCATGGATGAGCGAATTAGTTTTTGACAAGCTGCAACTCCGCCACATCACATTCTTCGGTCAAGACTGGGGTGGTCTAGTGGGCCTTCGTCTGGTTACTGCCGAGCCAGAAAGATTTGATCGAGTCGTTGCTGGCAACACCGGTTTGCCGATCGGTCGCAAAGTTGATTTCTCTTCGAATGACGCTTTCATGCAATGGCGCAACTTCTCACAAACCACTCCAACATTCCCCGTTGGCACCATTGTTAATGGAGGCAGCCTCAAAGCACTTTCTCCTGCAGAAGTTGATGCATACGATGCACCATTTCCAGACGAGACTTACAAGTCTGGGGCGCGCATCTTCCCGACATTTGTTCCTGTGACGATTGACGATCCATCCAACCGCGACAATGAAATCGCGTGGGGCGTATTGCGCAAGTTTGAAAAGCCATTCTTGTGCACATTTAGCGATCAAGATCCTGTCACCGCGGGCGGCGAAAAAGCGTTTATGCGTGACGTTCCTGGCGCAGCCGGTCAACCCCACGTCACCATCACCGAAGCTGGTCACTTCTTGCAAGAAAACAAAGGTGAGCAACTCGCACAGATCATTGTCGAGTTCATTGCAAATAACCCGCGTTAATAACTCCACGTCGCAGTAATTGTGCTGCAATAGATTGGATACGTGAGGCACAGTCGATGGATGTTTGCATTGGTCTGCATCACTGCAGGCTGTTCAACCACTACCTCAACTTCGCCCACGACCGTGATTCCATCGGTTGTGCCGTCTACGGCAATCACTTTTGCTTTTACCGGCGACGTACTGTCGCACACTCCCCTCATTGATCAAGCAAAGCGCACGGCAATCGCCAACTCAACTCCCGAAGTGCAACTCGATTACGACTTTCGACCGATGTTCGCTGACATCAAACCTTTGGTCAGTGGCGTTGACGTGGCGGTCTGCCATCTGGAAACGCCAATAGCGCCGGATGGCGAGGAGCTTTCGACGTACCCATTCTTTGGTGTGCCAAAGGAAATCACCACCGCCATTGCCGATGCTGGTTTTGATCGCTGTTCAACTGCGAGCAACCATTCATACGACCGAGGCAACGATGGTATTGACGCAACCGTCAATGCGTTGCTTGCGGCAGGAGTTCAAGAAAGCGGAATGGCTCGAACACCAAAAGAAATTGAGCCGCACATCTTCACGGTGAAAGGGATCAAGCTCTGCCATCTTTCATACACGTTTAGTTATAACGGCCTCATCATGCCCGATGAGACACAATGGCGTTCTGCCATCATCAACACAAAACGCATTTTGCGCGATGCGCAACGTGCTCGCGAGTTGGGGTCACAAGCAACCATCGTGAGTATGCACTGGGGTACAGAAAAAGATTCCAACACCAATTCAATGCAGACATCAGTAGCAGACGAACTCACCGCATCTGGACTTGTTGACTTGATTGTTGGACACCATGCTCACGTGGTACAGCCAACCAGCCAAGTAAACGGCATCTGGGTGATGTACGGATTGGGCAATGTGTTATCCAATTTGCCTACCGACGAACGTTGGCCCATCAACAGTCAAGATGCTGTGATTGCCACAACTTCACTCACTATTTCTTCATCTGGCAAAGCGGTCTTTGAGAAACCCGTGATGCATCCAACCTGGGTAGACAAAACCCACGGCTGGGTTATCCGCGATGTGCAAAAGAGTTTGCGTATGTCAACAATTTCGTATGGACTTGCACGAGAACTTGAGTTGTCACTGGGAAGGACAACTCAAGTTCTCGGCGATTACATCACCAAATAGCTATTACTACGGCTATTACTGCTGCTATTACTACTGCTATTTATGTGATCCGCTGAACTCTGGGTACGCAAGCACACCCATCTCTGGCAAATCAAGACCAGCAATTTCGTCTGCCTCTGCCGAACGAATGCCACCCTTGGTGAACTTATTTTGCAATTTGAAGAACGCGTACGACAAACCACCGTTCACCACAATCAAGACAACACAGCCAAGTGCCTGTGCGCCGAATTGCCCCCAGTCTCCCTTGATGATTCCCTCTACTCCTGTGCTGGACGAACCATTCCATCCTGCGCCATAACTTCCGTTGGCAAAAATGCCAACTGTGAGTACGCCGAAGATGCCTCCAACACCGTGAACGGAGATTGCACCAACAGGATCATCGATGCCACGGCGTTCAAAGAAATACACCGCTTCGATTACGAGCACCGCTGCGAGAATTCCAATCACTGCAGCAGCCCAAGGTGCAACAAATGCGCATGGTGCAGTGATTGCAACTAAGCCTGCAAGCATGCCGTTAATCATCATGCCCGGGTCTGGTTTGCCAGTTTTACGAGTGATGTACAACATCGCAGTGATGGAACCAAACGCGCCAGCAAGTGCGGTGTTAACCGCTGCTACAGCAAACTGCACATCGGTTGCCGCAAATGTGCTGGCTGCATTAAATCCAAACCATCCGAACAACAAAATAAATGTTCCCAACATCGCCATTGGCACGTGATGACCTGCAATAGTGCGTGGCTTGCCATCACTACCAAACTTTCCAATTCGTGGCCCCAACACAATTGCACCCGTAAACGCTGCTACTCCGCCAACAGCATGAACAACACCTGAGCCTGCAAAGTCGACATAGCCAGCACCCAACGACATGGAGCTCCATGTCTTAGCAAGCCATCCACCGCCCCACGTCCACGCTGCGAAGAGCGGGTAATAGATTGCACCACAGAAGAAACCCCAACCAACAAAGCTTCCCCATTTCCAACGCTCAGCCATCGAGCCGGTCGGAATTGTTGCAGTCGTGTCCATGAATGCAACCATGTACAAAAAGAATCCAACGACTGCTGGAGTTATCCCACTGCCAGACAGAGCCCAGCCGCCCTTCCATAAAAAGATCCAGTCACCACTACCCAGCAATGCGGATCCGACTGGTGAGTCCATTCCAAAAGCGGAGTAGCTAAACCCACCGAACGATAAAGCAAACCCAACGAGATAAAAACCAATAAAGCCGAGTCCAAAAATTGCAAAGTTTGTACTCACAACATGTGCCGCATTTTTTGCTTGAGTCATACCGGTTTCAACAAGCGCAAAACCTGCCTGCATGAAAATGACGAGCGCTGCACCAATCACAATCCACATCAAACTCACCTGCTGACCGAGCACGGTCACCGGGTCTGGCGTGTCGATTAAAAACTTCATACTTCTCTCCATTCGGTAGGGGCAACAGGAGCGTTGCCACAGAAATACAGACGCGTTCAGAGGCGCCGTTGCAGCCGAACGAGAAAGAGAATACGAGAGCAATATTTCGACTGTGTCTACAAATTGTTTCAGGATTGTTATTGTTTGTGAACGCCCATGGCTACCCAACGCAAGCAAACGAAACATGCAGTTAACAAACTCGAGTTGCCACCGCTTGTTGCCGAACGCATTTCTTGCCCACTGAGCAAATGGCAAGGAGAAATCGGACGCTGTCACTGGTGTAATGAATTAATCACGGGTAAGCGACGCACTACGTGGTGCTCAGATAAGTGTGGTCGCGCATGGCAACGTGAGCACATCTGGAGATTCGCTCGCTCATCTGCGAAACGCCGCGCCAAATACCACTGCATTCGTCCCGGCTGCACTGCGGCCCGACGCGACTGCGAGGTCAACCACATCGAGCCCCGCGAAGGCAAGGGTTACGGACCAGGGTGTCATCACCACTTGCAGCCCGATGCCACAGGTCGGGGCGGACTCGAAGTGTTGTGTCATGCTCACCATGCCGAGATCACCGCGGCCCAAGCAACTGCACGCGCCGCCACAAGAGCAAATGCTCGCCGTGAGGCTCAAGCCACAACCGAAACTACGATCTAACTCATGGCATTTCGAGACGGCGACGGATGGGTGATGTGCTCATGCGGTCACAAACATTGGGGACTCCATGGCGCTGCAGGTCTGCTACTCATTCGCCTCGACATGTCTGAGCCGCATGTGTTGTTGCAACTACGTGCGGCATGGACTCATGGTGGCGGCACTTGGGCCCTTCCGGGTGGCGCGCTCGATAGTCATGAAGATTCTGTGACCGCCGCTGGTCGCGAGGCATCTGAAGAGGCTGGCATCAATAGTGATGACTATTTGGTGCGCGATGTTTTCAGTGACGATCACGGACCGTGGCGATACGACACAGTGATCGCCCACACCAACGGCGATGCGGGGGCATTTGCCGCCAATGCAGAGTCGGAAGATCTGCAATGGGTGACACTCAACAAAGTGGAGACCTTTTCACTGCACGCAGGCTTGGCTGGAGCATGGCCACAATTACACAAGCGAGTACTGGCAACTCTCGACTCGTAATTACTGCAGATTAGGCTGTAGTCATGACACTTGAAGCAACAAAGACCCAGGCATATCTCGACGACCGCGCCCACGTGTTTCACTCGTGGTCGGCGCAAGGCACTCTCAATCCAGTAGAGATCACAGGTGGTCTCGGTAGTTACTTTTGGGACTCAACTGGCAAAAAATACCTCGACTTTTCAAGTCAACTCGTCAACCTCAATATTGGTCATCAGCACCCAAAACTTGTTGCTGCAATTCAGGAACAGGCTGGCAAGTTGTGCACCGTTGCCCCACCATTTGCCAACGAGTCGCGCTCTGAAGCAGCACGCTTAATTACTGAACTCGCACCAGGCGATCTCAACATGGTGTTCTTCACCAACGGTGGTGCCGAAGCAGTGGAGAACGCAGTGCGTATGGCCCGCTTGCACACTGGACGTCAGAAAGTGATGTCGACATACCGCTCGTACCACGGCTCAACGAGTACTGCTATTGCAATGACTGGCGACCCACGCCGTTGGCCAAACGAAACAGGTACTGCTGGCATCGTCAAATTTTGGGGACCATACGCCTATCGCTCGGCTTTTCATTCGTCAAACGAAAAAGAAGAATGTCAACGTGCACTGCAACATCTCGAAGACACGCTCATGGTCGAAGGTCCACACACCATCGCAATGATCGCACTCGAGTCAGTTGTCGGCACCAACGGCATCCTCGTTCCACCAGACGGTTACCTGCAAGGCGTGCGCGATATCTGCGATCGCTACGGCATTGTGATGTTGTGTGACGAAGTGATGGCTGGTTTCGGTCGTTGCGGCGAATGGTTTGCTGTCAACAAATGGAATGTTGTGCCCGACTTGATCACCTTTGCAAAGGGCGTCAACTCTGGTTATCTGCCACTCGGTGGTGTTGTCATCAGCCAGAAAATTGCTGACACGTTCAAGGATCGTCAGTTTCCGGGCGGCCTCACCTACAGCGGACACCCACTCGCGTGTGCATCCGCAGTTGCATCCATCAATATCTTCAAAGAAGAAAAGATTGTGGAAAACGCCAAGAACATCGGTGCAACCGTCATTGGTCCTGAACTCGAAAAACTCAAAGCAAAGCACCCATCAATTGGTGAAGTACGCGGACTTGGTGTGTTTTGGGCAATTGAACTCGTTCGTAATCGCGAGACACGCGAACCGCTCGTGCCGTTCAATGCTGCTGGTGCCGATGCCAAACCAATGCTCGACATCGCTGCTGCGTGCAAGAAGGAAGGCCTCTGGCCATTCGCGCACTTCAACCGCATGCATATCGTGCCACCGTGCACCGTAAGTGCAGACGAAATTCGTGAGGGTATGGCGATCATCGACCAAGCGCTCGATATCGCCGACTCGTACTACAAGAACTAGCTATTACTTTTTAGCTAGTCACAACTTTGCTGTAATGCGCACGCTGCCGACTGGCTTGCCGTGCCCATAGATCGTTGAGTCAAAAGCTCGAGGGTCGACACCTGACGTGTCGATTCCGAGAGCCTCAAGAGCTACCTTCATCATTGGCGGACGCGCGCGATTAGCACCATCAGCGATCTTGAGAGCAACTGCACGCCCATCGGGCATCGCGATTGCAAATACGCCCTCTGCCCCATCTTTCCCGAGTAGTCCGGGCACACCTTGCATGAGCAGAGTGATATCTCGCGTTGGCCCGCCCACCATTTCGGGATGACTGCGCATTGCATGCGCTACTTTGCCTGGTGCGCTAGCTGGATCTGCCATTACGACCGTTCGAAAAACGCGTGCAAGTCCAGTGAGCGACATCGCGTGCGCCGGCGCGCCGCAACCGTCAATGCCAATAAATGCTGCATCTTCACCGCTCAACTCGGGAACCATCTGCGTGATTCGTTGCTGCAACGGATGCGACTCGCTCAAATATGAAACATCGTGTGACCAGCCGTTGTGCACGCACGTTGCAAGCATTCCCGAATGCTTACCCGAACAATTCATTTGTAACTTGGTTTTTATCCCGCCACCACGCAATACATCTGCCGCAGCATCATCATCGAGCGGATAGTCCTTGGTGTTACCAAGATCATCTTCGGTCAAACCAGCAGTGGCCAAAATTTCGCGTGCTGCGGCTAGATGCATGGGAGAACCATCGTGGCTTGCGCAAACAAGCGCTAGCAATCGCGGAGGTAAGTCAAGTCCGCTTGCCACCATTGCTGTTGCCTGAATCGGTTTAGTGGACGACCGGGGATACACGATTGTCGCTGGGTCACCAAGGGCGAATTCAATTGACCCATCTCGCGCCAAACCAACTACCGCCCCATAGTGCACCGACTCGTCATGGCCATTTCGAGTGGTGACACCCAGTTGCACAAAGGCATTTTCGAGAGACGAATGATCGCTCATGCTTCAAGCGCATCCATCAGCATTGACATAAACACATCATGTCTCGCACTTGTCACTACAAGCGCATTCGGTATCTGATGCAATACTCCGAGGGTGTCCATCACCACCATGCCTTCGGTCGCTGGTGATTGCGTTTCGACAACAAGATGCATCTCACGCACTTCATCGGCAATGCTTGAGTTGATGGCGTAAGCCATTGCAATCGGATCTGGCAAGTCAAATCCAGCAAGGTGGGTTTCGTTTTCGCAAAACTTTTCGAGAACTCGCTGGATGTCGATAGTGAACGTTGCAAATGGAGTGTCCATTGCTCGCAACATCTTCGATTCTGCCGGAGTGATCACTGCAAACTTGCGCGAGATGTCCCATCCAACGAACTCAAGATTCATTCCTGATTGCAATACGACCTCTACAGCTTCTGGATCAACCCACATGTTGAACTCTGCCACGGGAGTTACGTTGCCGATGTGATCGGCGACAGCGCCCATCACCACACAGCGTTTGATTTTCTTTGTAATACTCGGATCTTTTTTTAACGCGAGTGCGATATTCGTCAGCGGTCCAAGTGTTACGAGTTCAAGCACTCCATCAAACTCGTGCGCTGCCTTGATCAACTCATCTATTGCACTTCCTGCGTTTGGCTGTCTACCCGTGAGATCGAGTCCGATATCCCCCATGCCATCTATGCCGTGCACAAACTGTGCGGTACGCAGTTCCCTCGTCAGTGGCTTAGCTGCACCAACATAAATAGGCACGCTCGAATGGCACAATTCGCGTGTGTACAACGCGTTTTGGACACCCATCTCAAGTGGCACGTTGCCTGCGACTACTCCAATGCCGACCACATCTATGTCTCCGTGACGCAGCGCGATGACCAGTGCGACAGCGTCATCACTTGCGGTATCTGTGTCTATAAAAAATTTTCTTTTCATTCTTCTACCGTAACATTTATGCGATCCGTACTACGCTCGCAATCATGCGTTGGGGGCTCCGCACCACAGTGACAATTTTTGTTGCCGCCACAAATGTGCTTTTCGCTTTGCTCTCACCCACAAAACTCGTCGCTGCAGAAAACACGAATGGGGATGTTGCAAACAGCTCGCAACAGACTTATGTATTCCCGTTCAGCAAGATCCCTGTGGACTACCCGAGCGATCATCTGCACTATCCTGCCGTCGACGTAGAGGGCTGTTACGCCCATGTTCTCGCACCAACTGCCGGAACGATTACCCAAACTCGCACAATCGACAAATGGGTAGAAACGGTTGATACACCTGGCACCCGAGGCGGAAAAACGATCACTCTTGTTGGAGACGACAACGTGCGCTATTTCTTTGCGCACCTCGGCAGGGTGAAAGTTGCGACAGGTCAGCGAGTCAGCGCTGGTGATTGGATCGGTGTTATGGGTTCATCTGGTAATGCACGCATCACGAGATGCCACACACACCTAGGAATGTCGCGTGTGTGTCCTGTGGTCGAGGCATTTTTATTGCAAGGTGAGATTTGGCCACAAAAATATTTGAATGCGTGGCGACAAGGCGAACAACTCTCCCCCGCTAGGGAGTTGAAGAAACTCGTGAAACAGGACCCGCTTGGATGCACACGCTCTCGCGCAGATACCCAGGCCGAATTTGCTCGAAGCTCGGGTTAGAAAGCGATCTAAATCAGGCCAAGTTCGCGCACTGCATCACGCTCTTCGATGAGCTCGGCAACAGAGGCATCAATCCGTGCACGACTAAATGCATCGATCTCCAAACCCTGCACAATCTTGTACTCACCATTTTCACAAACACAAGGAAATGATGACATGACACCTTCAGGTACGCCGTAACTACCGTCGGATGGAACCGACATGGAAACCCAGTCTCCAGTTGGTGTGCCCAATACCCATGAACGCACATGGTCCACTGCAGCATTCGCTGCACTTGCCGCCGAAGAAGATCCGCGAGCCTTGATCACTGCAGCACCACGCTTTGCGACCGTTGGAATATACGTCTCTTCAATCCAAGCCTGATCATTGACAAGTTGCGCAGCATTCTTGCCATCAACTTCGCAATGAAACAGGTCTGGATACTGCGTCGTTGAATGATTACCCCAGATAGTCATCTTCTTAATTGATGAAACTGGGCGACCTACGCGCTGAGCCAATTGGCTGATCGCACGATTATGGTCGAGACGAGTCATGGCTGTGAACTGACGTGGATCAATGTTCTTCGCGTTCGACATCGCAATCGCCGCATTGGTGTTGGCTGGATTGCCCACGACCAACACCTTGATGTTCTTCTTGGCATTTGCGCTGATAGCCGCACCTTGTGGCTTGAAGATTCCACCGTTTGCCGATAACAAATCGCTGCGCTCCATACCCTCTTTGCGCGGCATGGCTCCAACGAGCAGGGCAATATCGGTATCGCCAAACGCAATATTTGGGTCGTCGGTCATCACTACGTCTACGAGATTCGGAAATGCGCAGTCGTCCAATTCCATTTTGACTCCGCCGAGCGCACCAAGTGCTGGCGTTACTTCAAGCAATTGCAAAATCACAGGGGTGTCTGCGCCAAGCATTGCTCCTGAAGCGATCCGAAACAACAGGCTGTAGCCAATCTGTCCGGCTGCTCCGGTGATAGTTACTCGTACTGGCGATTTCGCTGAAGATGTCATAACTGAAACACTACTTTCCTATTGCTTGCATGATGAGGTCGGCATAGACGGCCTGACCTTCGGGGTTGAGGTGAATTTTGTCTCCGTACAAATATTCCGGATGTGCTTCGGCGATTGTGTACCAGTCGAGGATCTTGACATTGCCGTATTGATCAGGCATCGCTCGAAGCAAAACATTGTTTGGGTCTTGCCATTTTTTACTTGGCACATGATTTGTCACGAATACAACCGTGTCAACATCCGACAATGGAACCATGATCTCGTCCAGCGTCTTTTGATCAATATAGTTATTCGTACCAAGGTGAATAATCACAATTTCACCGAGACGGTTTACCGACTTGAGATAGTTGCAAATCTCGAGTGCCTGACGAAACGGTCTGCTCTTCAACGCGTCGACTGTGATTCCGCGCTCGGTAAGCACATTGGCGGCCCCCAACATTACCGAATCACCAATTGCAATGATTTCAATGACCTGTCCATCCAATGTGGTGGTTTGTGGTGCGGTCATTGTTGTGTCGACTGTTGTGTCACCACTTGCAATCGTCGTCATGGTTGACGCGACAATGGTTGTACTCGACATCACATTGACAACACCACTCTCCCCGTCGGCAAGGCTCTGGCCAATGTCATCCAACTTGACATGCGCAGTAGCAAGACTCACCAATGCAAAGATTGGCACAACTGCAGCAACGACGCCTATGGCAATAACGCTTTGTCTCTTTTCTCTATCCGACTCGAGTCGTGAATGGCGGAATTTATCCCACGCATCACGAAGGCCCCCAGATCGCACTGGCATCTCAATGAAGCGGTACGAAACTTCGGTGACAACAAGCGCGAGCGTAAACAGCAAAACAAACTCAACAACGTTCAGTCCTCGTCCAGCAAACCGTCGGTAAAACTGAAAAATCGGCCAGTGAAACAAGTACAAGCCATACGACCGCTGGCCGACATAGACCAATACCGGGTTACCCAGGACATGCTTTGAAAGCACTGTGTGAGGGTGCACTGCTGCCGCAATAATCGCGATGCTCGCAAGTCCTACAAGGAGAAAACCGCCCTGAAACAACGGTGAATAGCCACTCGTACCGCCGTCGACACCGCCTTCAACAACGTCATGAAAACTCCACAGCATTGCACCGAGCCCAAGAACACCCAACCAACCAACAGCCGACACAATATGACGCTCCGATGTTGGATGATCGCTGTGAAACATTGATGGCTTCCACCAAAAAGCGAGCGCTGAACCAATGAGCAAACCACCAGAGCGTCCAAGTGTGCCCAAGAATAAAAAATCAACTTTCGAAACAGCATGCCCGAAGAGTGCGATGTAGTGATCTGGGGTTTCGAGCACCGAACCATTTGCACCGGGCTCAAATGTTTTCGCAACATAGACAGAAACCGCAACTGACGCGGCAAAAAATAAGGTACCTAACAACAACGGCCTGCGACCAAACAACTTCAACACAACAGCGATCAACACCGGCCACACCAAATAGAACTGTTCTTCAACCGCTAGTGACCACAGATGTCGAAGGGGTACAAAACCAAACGCGCTGAAATACGAGGTGCCAACCCAGATCTGAAACCAGTTGAAGCCATAGACAAACGCGGCTACAACATCTCCGCGCAAGTTTCCAAGCGTGTCACGCTCGAATAATGCGCAATACGTGGTGACACCCATCAAGAGAGTCCATAGTGCTGGCAACAACCTTCGCGCACGACGCATCCAGAACGCTCTGAAATTGATTTTCCCGTTTTCTTGCGACTCGTTGATCAACAGCATCGTGATCAAGTAACCGCTGATAACAAAAAATACTTCGACGCCGAGGAAACCGCCGCTCACCCAGCCCTTGTTGGCGTGATACAAAATCACAGCGATCACTGCAACCGCGCGCAGACCATCAAGGCCTGGGAGATACCTCAGTGAATGTTCGCGATTCATTATTTTAGAGCGTATTGTTCTTACGAGCGTATTGTCCGAACGATCTCCGCCATCAATATTCCGGCTTCGGTTGGATTCAAACCAATCTGAACACCAGCGGCTCGCAATGCATCCATCTTGCCCTGTGCCGTGCCCTTGCCACCCGACACGATGGCGCCAGCATGGCCCATCTTTTTGCCCGCAGGTGCAGTAACGCCAGCGATGTACGCACTCATCGGCTTGGTCACATGATTGGTAATGAACTCTGCAGCTTCTTCTTCAGCTGATCCGCCAATCTCGCCAATCATGATGATCGCGTGCGTTTCTGGGTCAGCCTGAAACTGTGCGAGGCAATCCACAAACGATGTTCCGGGCACTGGATCTCCACCAATACCAACACATGTGCTGACACCAATTCCCTGCTGCTTCAATTCGTAGAGCGCTTGATACGTGAGAGTTCCAGAGCGAGAAACAATTCCAACGTTTGGTCCGCTCGCACTTGGCAGTTGTGCAATTTCACCAGCGGTAATTCCGATGTTGCATTTACCCGGGCTAATGATTCCTGGACAGTTAGGACCAAGTAAGCGAGTGGCAGGATAATCGCGTTGCAGCGTGGCGAACACGCGAGCTTCATCTTGCGCCGGCACACCCTCGGTGATGCACACGACAAAACCAATTCCTGCTCGTGCTGCTTCAAGAATTGCTGCTGGGGCCGCTTTTGGCGGCACCGCGATAAACGATGCGTTTGCACCCGTAGCCGCGACTGCATCTGCGACTGAATCAAAGACAGGAATTCCCTCTACGTCTTGTCCGGCCTTACCTGGCGTGACGCCACCAACAACTTGCGTGCCGTATGCCTTATTGCGCAGGCCATGAAAGCGCCCCTGTCCGCCAGTCAATCCCTGCACAATGACTTTCGTATTTTGGTCTACAAAAATTGCCATGATTAATTCTCCTACTTGGCCATCTCGACAGCGGCGCGAGCAGCTTCAAGCATGGTTGGTCGACTGGTGAGTTGTGATTCGGGAATTCCCGCATCAGCAAGAATCTTTCGACCTTCTTCAGCATTTGTGCCGTCGAGTCGAATAACAATTGGGGCTCGCAGGGCAACACGCTTCACTGCTTCAACGATTCCCTTGGCTACTTCTTCGCCGCGAGTGATGCCACCAAAAATGTTGATCAAAATACTCTTCACCTTCGGATCCGAGTTGATCACTTCAAGTGCTGCCGTCATCAACTCGGCATTTGCGCCGCCGCCGATATCGAGGAAGTTGGCAGCCGTGCCGCCAACCTGATTGACCACATCAAGAGTGCTCATCGCTAGACCTGCACCATTGGCGATGATTCCGACTGTGCCGTCCAATCCGATGTATTGCAGATTCTTTTCACGTGCAAGTTGTTCGCGTGCATCCAACTCTTCGGTTGCAGCGTATTCCGCCCACTCTGGATGCCTAAACGATGCGTTTACATCGAGCGACACTTTGGCATCCAGTGCATGAATCTCACCAGTTGGTTTCAAAATCAGTGGGTTGATTTCTGCCAAGTCGCAGTCGCCCTGAGTGAAACAGTTGTACAACTTGACAAGCATGTCGGCAACACCGTCGAGAGCTTTGTCGGGGATCTTGGCTTCAACAGAAGCACGACGTGCGGTCTCAAGCGAGAGCCCATCTATTGGATTGATATGCAACTTCACAATTGCAGTCGGATCTTTGGCAGCAACATCTTCAATCTCGACACCACCTTGTGCGCTCAACATCAGCAAGTGCTGCTTTGCTGCGCGGTCAAGCGTGAAAGATGCGTAATACTCTTCCGCAATATCTGATGCGTGTTCTACCCAAACGCGCTTAACAACATGGCCCTTGATGTCCATGCCCAAAATATTTTTGGCGTGCAAGCGCACTTCGGCTTCATCGTTAGCCAGCTTGATTCCACCAGCTTTTCCTCGACCGCCAACTTGCACTTGGGCTTTCACCACAACTGGGTACTGTGCAGTTGCTGCAACAGCGACGGCTTCGTCAACAGTTGTTGCTACTCCACCCGCAGATACGGGAATGTTGTACTTGGCAAAATACTGTTTGCCCTGATATTCAAAAAGATCCATTGCTCTGCTTTCGTTTATTAATGCGTTTGTAGTTTTAGCGTTTATTGTTCTCGAGCATCAAGCGTTTGCTCAAGCCATGTTGCAATTTCCTTCAACGAAGTTCCTGGTCCAAATATTTCTCCGACACCCTGACTGCGCAACTCAATCGCATCGGCGTCGGGAATTACTCCCCCACCAAAAACGAGCACATCTCCAAGATCACGCGCGCGCAGTTCTTCCATCACTCGCGGAAACAAAGTGAGATGAGCACCAGACAACAACGACAAACCAACGGCATCTACGTCTTCTTGCAGTGCAGTTTCGGCAATCTGCTCCGGCAACTGGTGTAGGCCGGTATAGATCACTTCAAAGCCATGGTCACGAAGGGCGCGCGTGATCGTCTTGGCGCCACGATCATGGCCATCCAGGCCTGGTTTGGCCACAACAACTCGGTAAGGACGTTTCACGACTACAGAACCTTACGCCCTCGACAGTGACCTATTCCAACCCACAAAACGGTCGACTTCTAGCCCCAATCGGCCACACTAGTAATCATGGAAATTCGCCTGCGTTCCCCACTCGCTCGTGCGGTTCTGCCAATTGCCGGAGGGCTCCTCTTTTTTGCGGTTCTCTTTGGGGTCACGTGGCTGATGGCGACATTCGCGACCAATCGCAGCGAGCGACAGGTGGTTCTGGGAGACCGCACATTTGTGGTTGGTCAAGTAACAGACGTCGCAGAATCGATTGCCAAAAATGGCCCGATCCTCTATCCAGACTTGCGTGACGTCAATGGCAAGAGGTCGATCGTCATTGAACACAACGGCACCGATCCCCTCAGGGGCTGGCAGGTTTACTACGCATACCCTGCTGACAAGAATTCTGAATGCTTAGTCGCACAGATCAAACAATCTCATACCTTCACCGACTGTGACGGCCGAACGCTGCAGGTTGATCAATTGCAAAAACCGAGCGATGTCACTCCAGTTATCGAAGGTCAATCGACATTGCTCATTGACCTGCACGGTTAAAACCGCGCGCACATTTTTTTAATTCGATTTTTTGAGCGGCGCCCACGCCAGCGAGAGGTGTTTGGTTCCCACTAATCGGAAACGAATTGTCGCCTCAGCTTTTTCGCCGGATCCACGAATCTCGATGATCACACCTTCGCCAAATGTTGGGTGCTCAATGTCGTCGCCAATGCGAAACCCGTGATTGGCATCTTGTTGTTGTGCTGTTGATGCCGGAGCAACATTGGTGTTGTTGCGATTGAGGCGCTGCTGCGGTGCATAACCGCGATCGGCATGAGAACGAAAGCTGTATCGCTCAGAGTCTGCACCTGAGTCGACGCTGCCTTCTCGCTGAATCAATTCGTCGGGAATCTCGCTCAAAAATCTGGAAGGTGGGTTGTACTGAGTCGACCCATACAGACTTCTACTCCATGCATGACTCAACACAAGTTGTTCTTTCGCGCGTGTAATCCCTACATAAGCAAGTCGCCGTTCTTCTTCTAATTCGACAGGGTCGTTGAGCGCTCGGTTGTGAGGGAAAATTCCTTCCTCCACACCAACAATGAATACGACTGGAAACTCGAGACCTTTGGCTGAATGCAACGTCATCAATGTGACGTGGTTGTCCGAATCGAGTTGGTCGGTGTCTGCGACGAGCGCTACCTGCTCTAGGAATTCGTCAACCTGAGTAAATTCGGCAGCGACACCTATCAATTCGTTGATGTTCTCTTCGCGCCCAGCAGACTCCACAGTGTTTTCGGCCTTCAACTCATTCATGTATCCACCAGCATTCAGCGCGTGGCGCAACACCGCACTTGGACCATCGACCAGCAGCGCTTGGCACTCATCGATCAGTTGATTAAATGCGTTAATGCCGCGCTGCGCTGCAGCACCCACACCAGCTTCGGCGGACTTACGCAGTGCGAGAGCAAATGAGATACCGCATTCATTGGCATACGCATCAACTTTGCCAATTGTTGTATCGCCGATACCACGCTTCGGTACATTCAAAATTCGTTTGAGGCTTACTTCATCAAGCGTGTTATACGACAAGCGCAAATACGCGAGCGCATCCTTAACTTCGCGGCGATCATAAAACTTGGTGCCACCGATGACTTTGTATGTCACTCCACGATGGATAAGCGACTCTTCAAGCACGCGACTTTGAGCATTGGTTCGGTAGAAAATTGCAAAATCGCTCCAAGGGCGATGCTCGGAATCGTGCACTTCTTTTAGCCGATTAACAACCCAGTTTGCCTCGCCAAACTCGTCATCGGCAAAATAGCGAATAACTTTTTCGCCCTTACCCAGGTCGGTCCATAGGTCTTTGGGCTTGCGATCAATGTTGTTAGTAATGACCGCATTCGCAGCATCCAAAATTGTTTGTGTGCTGCGATAATTTTGCGCCAACACAACTGTTGTTACTTCGGGAAATGCATTTTCAAATTGCATGATGTTTCTGAAGTCGGCCCCACGAAAGCGATACACACTTTGGTCAGTGTCGCCCACCACACACACGTTGTGGTGCAGCGCACCAAGCATCAGCACAATCTCGTTTTGCGCCATGTTGGTGTCTTGATACTCGTCGATCAAAATATGCTTAAAACGCTCTTGGTAGGTGCGTAATACGTCTGGGTGTTGACGAAATAGCC
>CAINTF010000237.1 GCA_903853285.1 uncultured Acidimicrobium sp.
GCAGCAGTTGTGTTGAAGTGGATTGTCCAGTTCGTCACGCGTGCACCTTCGTACAACTTGACATTCTTCATGGTCTTCATGCGGTTGATTTGCTGACCCGATGTAGCTCCGAAGATTGAGATGTCGGCTTGGCCCTTTGCCAATGCGTTGACACGCTGTCCACCGTCAAGTACTGCCTTGAAGGTGAGTGTGTCTGCGTATGGCAATTGCTTGCCAGCTTTGTCTTTGCGCCAGTAGTTAGGGTTCTTGACGAGTTCGGTTGTGAACTGGTCGATGCCCTTTGCTTTGACCATGAATGGTCCAGTACCAATAGCGTTTGTTGTTCCACAGTCTTTGCTCTTCAATGACGCTGTTGACATCAAGCGCACACGGCCTGCAGTCCACAAGTTGTACATGAAGTTTGGACGTGGGTTGTCGAGGTTGAACTGAATGGTGTACGTGTCAAGAACCTTGACCTTGGTAGCCCATGCAGCTGGAGTCTTAACGGCCATCGCACCTTGCCAAGCAACTGCTGGCAATGATCCAGCAGGACCAGCACCGTAGAACGCTGGCATGATGCCGAGAAGTGCAGCAACGTTTGTCTGCACGTTCTTAGCGTCAAGCACTTCACCGTCGGTGTACTTGATGCCTTCGCGAATGGAAACTGTCCACTGCTTGTAGTCAGCACTGTGGCTGAATGCCTTGGCGAGGTAAGGAACCATTTCGCCCTTTTTGTTCATCACGGTCAAAGTCTCGAGAACGGCGTTTGAAG
Organism: uncultured Acidimicrobium sp.; assembly: GCA_903853285.1. Lineage (GTDB taxonomy): Bacteria > Actinomycetota > Acidimicrobiia > Acidimicrobiales > Ilumatobacteraceae > UBA3006. The sequence goes on from CAINTF010000237.1 coordinate 752, forward strand.
CACCAATCTGTCCACCACCCGGTGAGTCTTGTGTACACCAGCCAGCATCCTTTTCACCAAGCATGACCACCAAGTTGATGGCCTTCTTTGCTGAAGGAACTGACTTTGCGCTGCTTGCAGAAACACCGACTGTTGAGACTGCAAGTGCAAGTCCTAGACCAATCGAGAGTTTTCTGAAGAGCCCACTTTTCGTGGAAGTTTGATTCATTTAGGAATTTCCCCCTGTTGATTCGTGTGAAGCCGGAATGGCCCCAATCCGATGCCGTAACTCTACGGACATTTTGCGTTCACAGTCAAGTCCCGAGAGGGGCAATTTGTGAACTGAACTGGCTAAAAACAGAGGAAGAAAAGCTAGATCTGGACTTTGCGCAAGTGCTCGAGCGGTATGTGGCAGCGCATGAAATGTCCGGGTTCGACCTCGGTCAATGCTGGCTCGGCGCTTGTGCAAAGGTGCTCAACACCACTGCCTGCCATACGTGGGCAGCGCGGGTGCAAAACGCAACCAGATGGTGGGTTTGATGGGCTTGGGATAACTCCTGTGAGGGGAATTCGCTTGCGAATTGAACCATCGATATTTGGTACCGACGAAAGCAGAGCCTCGGTATATGGGTGGTGCGGGCCCTGGAAGACTCGATTGGAGTCACCAAACTCAACAACTCGACCGAGGTAGAGCACCGCAATTTTGTCGGAGATATATCTGACAACACCGAGGTCGTGGGAAATAAAAATAAAACTTGTGCCATCTTGCTTTTGCAAGTCGACCAACAAGTTGAGAATTGTCGCTTGCACAGAAACGTCGAGAGCCGAAGTTGGTTCGTCACAAACAACAAGTTGTGGCGCTCCCGCAAATGCGCGCGAGATTGCTACACGCTGTTTGAGTCCTCCAGAAAGTTGTACTGGGCGTGCGCTGTGGAGCGTTGCTTCGACTCGCATGCCCGAGAGCAATTCGTGTGCGCGCTCTGTTGACTCGTCGGCTGACAAACCACGAAGTTTTTGTACTGCACGACCAACAATGCGCGTCACACTGTGGCGACGGTTGAGCGCTTGGTCTGGGTTTTGGAACACAATCTGCATCGCACCGACATCTTTGACATCGCGCTTGTTAAGAGTGCCTGCTAAATCTTTTCCATCGAGTACAACGTGACTGCCACTGTCAGAACCGTAGAGACCGAGAATCAGTTTGGCGATAGTTGTCTTACCTGCGCCAGACTCACCGACGAGACCGAGAGTTTCGCCGACAC
>CAINTF010000238.1 GCA_903853285.1 uncultured Acidimicrobium sp.
AAATTTTTATTTATGTTTGTACGTCGGTTGACACCGAGCGAAACAATCGTGGCCGGAATAAAAAATGCGCGACCAGGAAATGAGACATCGTCCCAATGTTTCGTCGTTACTGGTGCGTGCCAAGCACGAATGCGATTAATCAAAAATAAAAGCACGAGTGCATGCAACGTGATGATCGACCAGGCAAAACCCTGTGTGCCGATGATGTCAAGAAATGGTGCAGCAACAAGTGGTCCGATAATGGCGCCAAAGCCGTACAGCGTGACAAGTTGCGATGCCGCTGCCCCCATTTGTGACGCTCAAAGTTGAGGCGTAAGTACACTTATGGCGTGGCAAAAGCAGTGGTAAAAAAGAAAGCGAAATCACGGCAAAGGAGTCAACGAAAGAAGCCGGATCTTGACGCGATCATTGAAGTCGCTATTGAGCTTGTGCTTCGACATGGAGATAGTGGGTTTCGCATTGAAGAATTAATTGAGCGAACCGGAATCTCCAAGAGTTCTCTGTATTTACATTTTGGTGATCGTGACGGATTGGTGGGGTTGGCGCTTTCGACTGTATTTCTCCGTGATATTCGCAACAACGTAGATGACGCAGCTGTTTTATTGGCAGACGTCAAAAATCGTAAACAAATGGAAGAAGCGATTCCACAACTTGTTGAATTGGCTCTGAACACCCCGGATATTTCACGATGGCAGCGTGTGATGGTGTTGGCATCTGCTCGAAATCGACCAGAAATGATGAAGCGTGTTTCTGAAGGTCAGACCATGGTGAATACCGCGATCGAGGAATTGGTTCGCGGACTGCAGAATTCTGGCGCCGTCCGAATTGATCTTGATGCTCGTGAAATCGGCGTCCTTATTCAGACTGCAATCATTGGGCGAATTTTCCGAGATATTGACTCGGAAATCACTGCTGAGGATCTTGATAAATGGCGAGCCATTCTCGTATCGGTTTACGAGGGCATTTTGGCGTAAACCGCCCAAATTGGAATATTGCGTGGCACGATAGAGAGATGAGTTTGCCGATGGGGACACCGACACCGAGTGAGTTGCGTGTCAACCTAGATGCACGCACGGCCCAGATGGTCGAGCATGTGAAGCAATTTGTCAACATCGAATCACCGTCAAACGAACCAGAGATGTTGCAGCGCAGCGCCGAGTTTCTGGCAAAGGTCATGACTGAGTTGCTTGGCAAGGCACCTCAAATTATTGCGAGCGATAAAGGTCCGCATGTGCACTGGAAGGGCAGCGATGACACGAAGGTGTTGATCGTCGGTCATCATGACACCGTTTTCCCGAAAGGCACCGTAGCGAAGCGCGGTTTTAGTATCGATGGAGACATCGCGCGTGGCCCAGGAATCTTTGACATGAAAGCAGGAATCATTCAAGCCATCTATGGACTGAGTGAAATTAGTGAGGCACGTAACGCAGAAATTTTGATCACGTCGGATGAAGAGATTGGTTCATATGCTTCTCGCGAACTGATTGAGGCACGTGCAAAAGCAACTGGCAACGTGTTGGTGTTTGAACCGAGCGGCAATGGCGACGCGCTCAAGATTGCACGCAAAGGCGTCGGCACATTTATTGTCGACATTGCTGGCCGCGCATCTCACGCTGGTCTCGAGCCTGAAAAGGGAATCAATGCATTGATGGAACTTGCTGCGCAGGTGCAAGTGATTGCAGCAATTGCTAGGCCCGAGATCGGCACCACCGTCACACCAACGATTGCAACAGCAGGAACAACTGAAAATGTGGTGCCAGCAGCAGCGCAGATAACGGTTGATGTTCGCGTCAATATTCCTTCTGAAAAAGCACGTGTTGAAACGGCGCTTGGCGCACTGCAACCAACTGTTGCTGGCGCAACGATAAAAGTGAGCGGGTCAATCAATCGACCGCCGATGCACGAGTCGGCTGCAACTGAACTGTATGCAGTCGCACAAAGTGTTGCTCTCGGTATTGGAATTAAAGACTTACAAGGAATTGCTGTTGGCGGCGGCTCAGATGGCAACTTCACGGCCGCCATTGGCGTGCCAACTCTCGATGGTCTTGGTGCTTGCGGTGGCGGTGCACATGCCGACACCGAATACATCAATGTGTCGAAGATGGGTGAGCGTGCCGCGCTTGCCGCAGCGATCACTCGCGCACTTGTAAACGGCTAGTTGATGGACAGCGAAGCGTTACTCGAGTTCGAGTAAACCGCCACTATTTCCACCACTACCGAGTGTGCCGGCAGTAATAAGTAGGGACTGCACTACATTTTTTGGGTTGTCCTGTCGTTGTGATGTCGCGGTATTAGATTGAGACGATGTTGAAATTTGATCTTGCTTGGTCAAGGATTGGTTGCATTGGACTGGTTGTTGCGTTGATGTTGTTGCCGGTTTTTCCTGCACACGCTGAAGGTAGTTCTAGTTTGAACCC
>CAINTF010000239.1 GCA_903853285.1 uncultured Acidimicrobium sp.
AAAGTTGATGCACGGTTTGACAAAATGAGCAGTGAGAATACGCACAACACCAATCAGCTACTTCGACGAAACACCGCCCAGGTACTCTCCATAGCCATCAGCGCGTTCGGAGTCATTGCGGCACTCGATGCCAACATCATTTTCTAGATCTTCAGTGGGCGCGACGGGACTCGAACCCGGGACCCCTACCATGTCGAGGTAGTGCTCTAACCAACTGAGCTACGCGCCCTTACTTGCGTGAAAGCCTACCTGTTCTAGGCATTAACTCGCAATCGCAAACTCACTTCATTAGCCATTAAACGGCCAGCACGCGTCAGCACAAGTCTGTCGCCCACTTGTGTAATCAAGTCGCTCATCACTTCACGATCTTGCGTGCTCAATGCATCAGTTGGTACGCCGTCGCGGACTCGTACGAGTAATTGCAGTGCTTCAAGTTTGCGCGTCTCACTGTCGAGCATTTCGCTTGACGATTCGGGAATTTCGCCCGCATTCACCATCTCGATATATCGGTCTGGCGTACGCACGTTCCACCAGCGGCGACCATCTTTATGTGCGTGAGCTGCGCAACCGAAACCGTCGTAGTTGCCTTGCAACCAATACAGATAGTTGTGTTTGCATTCGTGTCCTGGTTTTGCCCAGTTTGAGATCTCGTAATTGGCTAGTCCACTATTTGCAAACAACTCATCAACGAGTTCATATTTGTCGGCTTGGTCATCGTTGTCTGGATGCCGCTCAGGCTGAGTGGCAAGTGGAGTGTTGGCTTCGACAGTGAGACCGTAGGCAGATACATGAGGTGGGTTTAGCGCCACCACATCAGACACAGTGGTGCGCCAGTCTGCGACCGTCTCGCCAGCAGCACCATAGATGATGTCGAGATTAAACGTCGTGAATCCTGCTTCGCGCACATACGCAACCGATCGGCGAACGTTTTCTGGATCGTGCGTACGACCCAACGCAGCCAACACATGTGGCACTGTCGATTGCACACCAACCGAGATTCGATTCACTCCACCCTCTCGATATGTGCGCATCATCTCGAGCGTGATGTTGTCGGGGTTGCACTCAACAGTCACTTCGGCATTTGGTGCCAGTGGAATATCGCGTATCACTGCAACCAGTTCTTCTGCCGGCACCATGCTGGGCGTACCGCCCCCCACGAACACACTCGTTGCAGGGATCATTCCCTGGGCGATAACCATGTTGATATGAATGCGCATTGCTCGCAAATACTCACCTGTCAAATGATGTCGGTCGGTAAATGTTGCAAACGCGCAATAGTCACACCGCTTCGAGCAAAACGGAATGTGCAGGTAGACACCGTGGGATGAAGAATCAAGTTGCATTAGGCGGCACAAACAGCAAGTCGAGTTCGGCCAACTTGGTTCCAACATCATCAATACTCACATCAAGCATCACGGCAATTGCTCGCGTGTCGTTGGCACGAACAGTAATAACTTTGCCGTTGAAGTCTTGTCGCTGAACCTGAATCATTCGCAAAAGACGCTCAAGCATCTTGAATTGATCACCTTCGAGCGCAGACAATTTGGCAACATCAATGCGCAATTTCTTCGGTGCAGTAGTACCTGGCTGGGCCGAATCCTCTCGTTGCTTGTCGCGAGGCAGCAACTGATCGACTGTCACGCCATAAAAGCGCGCAAGACGTTCGAGCCTCAACACGCTGATCACGCGCTCTCCACGCTCATAAGCGCCCATAACTGAAGCTTTGAATTCCTGCTGAGTGGACGTCTCGACTTCATTCAGCGACAAATTCTTTTGTTGCCGAATGCTGCGCAAGCGCTCACCCACCAAACGCGCATATGACTGTTCGTCAAGTGGATCGTTTACTGGCGAATTCACATCCCACCCCTTCGACATCGAGTCATCAACGCACCTGCAACTATTGCAGCAGTCTCAGCCCTCAGCACGGATTCTCCAAGGGAAACCCGAGTAACAGACTTATCGAGTTCTTCAGGGGTAAATCCACCCTCTGGCCCTACGACAATCGTGCGATGCACTGCCGCTACCTCGACGCCGCCTGGTTCAGCAAACGAAACATCAGTGCGGAGCACCAAATCGGCAAGTTGAGTTACTGGATGTACCACTGGAAGCCAAACACGTCGACTTTGCATTGCAGCCTCGTTGGCCACTCGTTGCAATCTAAATGTTTGCTTTTCTGCCTTAGCCGCATCCCACCGAACAACTGACCGAGTAGTTGGTGCGAGTGGAATAATCCCATCGATTCCAAGTTCTGTGAGCTTCTGCACAATGAGTTCTGGCTTTTCTCCCTTGACAGGAGCAAACGCAATACAGAGCGACCACTTTGGTGGCTCAACTACAAACAACTCACTTGTTGCGCGAACTTCACCATCTTTGGAGATGGTTGCTGTGATCCAGGAACCAACGCCATCACTGACTGTGATTTGATCCGTCGATTTGACCCTGAGAACTTTGAGCAGATGATGCTGATCGTCAGTACTGAGGTTTGGTATTTCTAGCGACTGAACAAAAACGTGAGCAGCACTTCGGCGAAGTGTTTCGATCACAAAAATGCTGACTTGATCTTGGCTTTCAATTTAGAAGCCGTCTGTGTCACATGCTCACCGCGGGACTCAGCAAATCGAGTCAGCAGATCTCGTTCAGCCTCGCTGAGTTTGGTTGGCACTGCAATCACAATCTGCGCGCGTAAGTTTCCTCGACCTTTATTGCGTACACCTTGGTTGAGATGCGGAACTCCGCGGCCCTTGAGGAGAAACTCACGTCCCTGCTGCACTCCTGGTGGAACAACCAAATCTTCATCGCCATCAAGCGTGCTCAACACCAAATGAGTTCCAAGTGCTGCCTGCGCTATCGAGATGACTACATCAGTAACGAGATCATCTTCTTCGCGGCGATAGGTCTCGTGTTCGGCAACGCGCACATGAACGTATAAATCCCCAGCGCCGCCGCCACGGATACCCACAGCACCACGTCCACTTACGCGCAAAGTTTGTCCTGTATTGATGCCAGCAGGCACTTCAACTGTGTGTTCTACATCTTTAACGATTCGACCGTCACCTCGACACGGAGCACATGGCGCCTCAATGATTTGACCCATTCCACTGCAACGACCACACGGTGCCGCAGTCACCATTTGTCCAAGCATGCTTTGACGAACGCGACGTACTTGCCCTGCTCCTCCGCACTCCGCACACGTCTTTGCTGATGTTCCCTTTTTGGCTCCACTGCCTTCGCATTCATCGCAACGAATCGCAGAGCGCATTTTCACTTCAGTCGTGCATCCAAATACTGCTTCTTCAAAAGAGATATCAGCGACGACTTCAACGTCTTGCCCACGTGGTGGACCCGACTGTTGTCGCTGTCCACCGCCGCCGAATGGCGAGCCACCACCAAAAAATGCTTCAAAGATGTCGCCGAATCCGCCAGCACTGCCGCCGCCAAATGGGTCACCGGTATTGCCGCGACCGCCAACTCCGGCCTCGCCAAATTGGTCGTAGCGTGCACGCTTGTCAGAGTCGGAAAGCACTTCGTATGCGTGCGACACTTCTTTAAATTTGGATTCGGCTTCAGCATTTCCAGGATTTGCATCGGGGTGCAACTCGCGGGCACGTTTGCGATATGCGCGCTTAATTTCGTCGGCATCAGCACCACGAGAAACGCCAAGCAGTTCGTAAAAATCTGTAGACATAAAAAGATCAGCCCTCAGTGAGCCTTCGTCCAAGGCGTTCTCCAACGATTTCGACAGTTGCAAGAGCCTGCGGATAATTCATTCGCGTTGGCCCCAACACTCCAACCGTGCCAAGCGTGGCACCGTCCACCACTACAGGTGCCAGTACCAACGAACATGTGGCAAGGGGTTCTACTCCGTGTTCGGCGCCAATTGCTACCGACAAACCCCTATTCAGCATGTCGCGCACAAGAGACACAACAACATATT
>CAINTF010000240.1 GCA_903853285.1 uncultured Acidimicrobium sp.
AGTATCTCTACCCAGAATGTTCCACGTGGAACATTCTCGGCTGAGCCGATTATTACCCCAGCCGCACCTCTGGACCGTATCCCCCGTTGATTGCTCTACCTTCGGTAGAATATATTTGATATGAATTCTGTAAATCCTGCCCTAACCCAGCCTCACCCAGTTCCCCGGGTCATTGCGATGGCTAATCAAAAGGGTGGCGTAGGCAAGACCACAACCACCATCAATATGGGTGCGTGTCTAGCGGAACAGGGATATCGAGTACTCATTGTCGACCTTGATCCACAAGGCAATGCCTCTACTGGTCTCGGTTTGAATACCCGTGAGATGGAAACAAGCGTGTATGACGTATTGCTGCACGACACCCCAATGGAGGACTGTCTCGAACCAACGGCTGTGCGCAACTTGTTTGTCGCACCGTCCAACCTGGATTTAGCCGGCGCCGAAATTGAGCTAGTGCCTGCCATGGGTCGCGAAACCCGACTCAAGAAAGCGATTGAGTCTGTATTGGATCAGTTTGATTACGTACTGATTGACTGCCCACCATCGCTTGGCCTTTTGACCGTGAACGGCCTTACCGCCGCTCGTGAAGTAATCGTGCCAATTCAATGTCAGTATTACGCGCTTGAGGGTTTAGGGCAGTTATTGCGCAACGTTGACTTGGTCAGCCAAAACCTCAACCCTGGCCTGGCAGTCAGCACCATTATCTGCACCATGTTTGACACCAGAACCAAACTGTCTGCAGATGTTGTTGGTGAAGTGCGCGAACACTTCGGTGACAAAGTCTGCCAAACGGTCATTCCTCACACCGTTCGACTCGCTGAAGCTCCATCGCATGGCAAACCAATTACCACATTCGATTCCAACTCGACTGGCGCAAAAGCCTACCGAGCTGTTGCATTGGAGGTGAGTGGTGGCGCGCCGCAGCGGATTGGGTAAAGGCTTAGACGCGCTCATCCCCACCAACCGAAATACTGGAAATACCGCAAGTGGTACAAGTACCAGTGACGGTACTAGCACAGAATCGGCAACAGGGCTTAAAGACATTCCCGTAAACGCAATTGATCCAAACCCAAATCAGCCACGCGTACATTTCGATGAAGCTTCGCTTGCCGAATTAACCGCATCTATTTCTGCAATTGGTGTATTGCAGCCAATTTTGGTGCGCCCAGAAGGAAATGACCGTTATCAGTTGATTGCAGGCGAGCGCCGTTGGCGCGCAGCATCGCGTGCAGGATTGCAAATGATTCCAGCAATTGTGCGAGTAACCGATGACGTTTCATCCGTTGAGCAAGCACTCGTTGAAAACTTGCATCGACAAGATCTCACTCCACTGGAAGAGGCCGCTGCGTATCAGCAACTTCTCGAAGACTTCAACATGACACATGAGCAGGTTGCGAGCAAGGTGGGCAAGAGTCGTTCTGCCATCACCAATGCATTGCGACTACTCGGACTCCCACCATCGATTCAGTCGTTGCTGGCCGATGGACGATTGTCGGCAGGTCACGCAAAAGCATTGCTGGGCACCCCCGACCGTTCACTGCAGGAGCAACTTGCGAAGCGCGCAGTCGAGATGGGTTGGACTGTACGAGGCATTGAAGAAGCAGTTCGAGATAGCCAACCTGCCTCAACCACAACAAGTGGGGGAGCCGGCAAGGGAAATACGGGTACGACTTCTGGAAAGTCAGCCTCATCAACTGGGACAAAGACCACCGCATTGCGTCCTCCCGGCCTACTCGAACTTGAAGGTCTTTTGGCCGAGCACCTACAAACTTCGGTTGGTGTCACCATGAGTGGCAAACATGGCAAGGTCACCATTGATTTCGCTGATCTCGAAGACCTCGAGCGAATTTATCGACTCATGACCGAAGGGCCTCCAACAGAGGATTAGTCAGAAACCCTGTGTCTCTTGTGGAGCATGAGCGTAAACAAGAACTTGACACTCCTCACAGACTGTGAACAAACCTGTGGATAACCCGTCAAAGGGTTGATCAGAATGGCTTTTGTGGGGCAAACCAGTTTTCGATTGCTGTATCTAGGGCGCTCGTCATGACATCCACCTCGGGCTGGAGACCTTGACCGAAAATACACAAAACCGCTGGCATTCGAGTCGCGCGCAGAATAGGCAGACGCATACCCCTCACGGCGTAGTGCCCGGCGCCAACCCGACCAAGTTGCGCTGCGATTGCCTCGGCTAGGCGGCGACCCCCGGGCGAGCTGAAACCTTCGGTTTCATAAAAAACAATGTCGTGGTGTTGGGCTGATGATGAGGCAATGCCGACATAGACGTCTGCATGAAAACTATTTGCTGACGTTGCATGCAAAGTTGGATCCGATTCCTCGACTGTCATGACGTCGTCATACTGCTCACGCAATCTTCTCGTCAAACCTCTCGAAACTGTTTGCAGATCACCAAAGCAACCCACCACGATCTTGAGAGCCTCACCAACCCGAGCGGCGTGATGCAATTTTTCGGATTCTCGTACAGAAACAATTCCCGGACCAGATCCAGTTTGACTACTCATCCGTGAAAGTGCTTGCAGTGTTTCGGGACCACAGATACCGTCGGCAACCAGTCCATAGTTTTGTTGAAAATCGGTGAGTGAACGAACGGTGTTTGGTCCGAGGATTCCATCTATGCGTCCACAATCAAAACCTAGAAGCGCAAGATTCGTTTGCAGCGCAATAACGTCATCGCCACGCAAATGAGGAGAGGTGAGATACAACAAACGCGCGCCACTCAACCACGAAGCCTCAATCAGTGCATCCCAAGCATTGCGATCACAAATACCATCTTGCGGCAAACCACGATTAGCCTGAAATTTTCTCAGTGCCGTATGGGTGAATTCACAGAAATAGCCGTGCTCCACAAGTGAATCATCAAGCATGCCGAGTGCATACAAACGCTGCTGCAATGCGGCAACTGCGTTATTGCGCTGATGGATGGTTAATGGGAAGTTGGGAGAAATTCTGCAAGCTCCTGTAGCAGTTGACCCTTGCCCTTTGCTCCAACCAAGCGCTTTTGCACTTCACCGTTGTTAAAAATCAACAGTGTTGGAATGCTCATCACACTAAAACGCTGCGCGATATCTCCATGTGCATCAACATCAAGTTTTGCAATTGTCACTTTTCCAGCAAGCTCAGTGGAAAGCTCTTTTAATACTGGAGCAATTGCCTTGCATGGCCCACACCACTCAGCCCAAAAGTCAACAAGTATTGGTGTGTTTGAACTTTTGACGGTCTCGTCAAAGCTGCTGCTTGTCAGGGTGATAATTCCGTCTGCCATGGTGGTCCAGTCTATTTTTATCGTTGAGTAAATAGCGTTCGGCAACATAATACCCAAGCCAACATTCAACTCTGGACTATGAGTGCTGTGCCTCTAGCCACCGCTCACAATCAATTGCGGCCATACAACCAGAACCTGCAGCCGTAATGGCTTGTCGATATGTGTGGTCTTGTACGTCACCACACGCAAACACTCCGTCAATATTTGTGTACGTAGAGCCAGATTTGGTGGTCAAATATCCCGTGTCTTCCATCTGCAAGATGCCCTTAAATAAATCGGTGTTTGGTCGGTGACCAATCGCAACAAATATGCCAGTGACATTCATGTCCGGTGCCGAAAAAACTTCTACAATTGTTGAGGGTCGGTAGTAGTTGACATTTAATTTTTGCAATAATAAATAATGACTTTGTAAGCGACTGCTAAAATTGTCAAAGTTTTTATTTTCAACAGGGGTCCATCCAACCTCACTTAAAGCAATGGCCCGAGGAAATGACATGTATTCAAGATGCGTGGTACTAGGAATATATTCTGACCATAATTGTCCCTGCGTACCCTTA
>CAINTF010000241.1 GCA_903853285.1 uncultured Acidimicrobium sp.
TATGGCAAGTGTCCACTCCCGTTGCTGGTTTGACAAAATTGCGCACAGCATTTCTGCTTGTCCGCGCGAGCGCAAAACAGGAAGCAATAACGGTGCAACTGTAGATTTCATAAAATGAACGATATCGCTCACTTTATGAAATTGTTAAGAGGTGGTCTTATTGCCCTTACGGCGCTGCAGATGCGTCCAGACGAACCGCACGACAACAACGAAGATTGCCGCGACAACGACGTACTGAATTGCACTCATATATTTGGTGACACTTTCCCAGTTGTCACCCAACATTGCACCGGCACCGATAAGAAATATGTTCCACAACAGACTGCCAATGAATGTACAGATGATGTACGGAATCAATTTCATTTTCCTAAAACCTGCAGGAATTGATACGACGGCACGAATGAGTGGAACACATCGACCAATCAAAACCGATACCACTGCGTTGCGATCGAACCACTCCTCTGCCCGAGTGAGTTCGTGCTCACTAACTCCAACAAATTTTCCGTAACGCACGATGAATGCTCGAAGGCGAACTGGACCAATCCAAGCCGCGATGCCGTACATAACTAGCGAGCCGAGAACAGAACCAATAGTTGCAACAACGATCATCAATACAACGGAATTATTGTCGCGTTGTGCAACAAAGCCGGCATACGGCTGCACTATCTCGGAAGGAATGATTGGAATTACATTTTCTAAGCCAACAAGAAGAGCGACGCCTAGATAGCCAATTTTTTCTATAACGCTTTCAATCCAAGTAGCTAGACCACTCAACATATTGATGCTCGCGAACTAGCCGCGGCTAATTTCTTTGCGGCTCTTGAACTTGGATGCACGGTAGTCCTTGTTCATCAGCGCGATCACATCAATCGAGATCTCTTTCGGACATGCGGCGGAGCATTCGCCATGATTGGTGCACGAACCAAAGTGCTCATCCATCGTTTCGACCATTGCTTCGGCACGCTTGTAGCGCTCTGGTTGGCCTTGTGGCAAACGATTGAGGTGCGCAATCTTCGCACCGGTAAACAAACTGGCTGCGCCGTTAGGGCACGCTGCAACACATGCGCCACAGCCAATGCACTGAGCGGAATCCATCGCTGCGTCAGAGACTGGCTTTGGAACTGCGATGAGGTTGCCGTCTGGAGCGCCGCCTGTAACGGCTGTGATGTAACCGCCGGCTTCAATAATGCGATCGAGTGGTGAACGGTCGACCATTAAGTCTTTGATGATTGGGAACGCAGCTGCGCGCCATGGCTCAACCACAATCGTGTCATTGCTCTTAAACGAACGCATGTGCAATTGACATGTCGTGGTCGCGCGCTGCGGCCCATGAGCAACTCCGTTAATCATCAGCGAGCAGGTGCCGCAGATACCTTCACGACAGTCATGGTCAAACACAACAGCTTCTTTGTTTTCGCTAATCAATTGCTCGTTAAGCACATCGAGCAGCTCGAGAAACGATGCTTCGTCGCTGATCTCGGCAACTTGGTGTGTTTCGAAACGACCAGTGTCCTTCGGGCCGCTTTGGCGCCAAATCTTGAGGGTGAGATTCTTGAGATGGCTCACTTGTAGCTCCTTGTTGCGAGGTGCGCGTTTTCGAACACAAGTTCTTCAACGTTGCGCTTCGGGTTCATCGGGTCGCCTGTCCACTCAAAGGCCGCGACATGACAGAACTTCTCGTCATCGCGCTGTGCTTCGCCCTCTGGTGTTTGGTATTCAGAGCGGAAGTGAGCGCCACAACTTTCTTCACGGGCAAGTGCGTCCTGGCACATCGCCATTCCCAACTGGAAGAAGTCGTCAACACGGCCGGCCTTCTCGAGAGTCTGGTTGGTTGTTTCGCCTGTGCCAGTAACACGCAAGTCGGTTTGAAATTCGTTGTACAAAGCCGGCAAATCTGTCAGTGCTTCTTGCAAACCTTCTTTGGTTCGCTCCATGCCGCACTTATCCCAAATGATTTTGCCGAGTTCACGATGGAACCAATCTGGCGAACGCTTGCCCTTGGTGTTGAGGTAGCCAGTGAAACGATCTTTCGCCTGTTTTTCTGCTTCTTTGAAAGCAGGGTGATCGATGCCCGGCA
>CAINTF010000242.1 GCA_903853285.1 uncultured Acidimicrobium sp.
AACTATGTGATTCGAGAAGGCGCAAAGTTCTTTCGATCGGATTTAAGTACTCGATTCCGTAAAGATGCTGTCCGGCTGTATCTGCCGATGCTCGAGAATCTTGATATCTCACCGCTCTTGCAAATAGTTCAGTAAATTTCAATCAGAGATCTTGCGAAGATCTGTTCGAAATTTCTTTCCCTTTTCGACATAGATCATCGCACCCATTTCGATTTCGATTGAGCGAGCTCGCCCCTCTTTGATCGTTGCTGGACTTCCAACGGCTAATGCTCCCGGAGGAACAATGGTGTCGTTGAGAACCACGGCATTTGCGGCCACAATGGCGCCGGTTCCCACCACTGCTCTATGTAGGACGATTGCCCCAGATGAAACTTGCGCTGAATTAGCAATCGTGCAGGATTCGAGATGGACAATATGTCCAATTACGCAGTCATCACCAACAACTGTTGGTTGGTTCGGCATCGTGTGGATCACGGTGTTGTCTTGAATACTGGTTCGCGCGCCAATGATGATTTCGCCATCGTCGCCGCGCAATACCGCACCCGGCCAGATCGTTGACTCTGCACCAATTGTGACTGAACCGATGATGACTGCATCGGGATGTACGAACGCGCTTTCATGGATCACTGGTACTCGGTCGCCGTATGCGTAAATTGTCATAATTTCTACGGTAGTTCCATGGCGATCTCATTGGAGAACTAGGTCATATGGCTGTACCGTAGAGCCCCATGTCTCGCCGCCTCGACATAGAACTCACCAGCAATCGCCAAGATGGAACCTGGACTTGGCGCGCCGCTGGAGCTAAATCGCCTAAGGGCGTAGTAAATGGTTCTTTGTTGTCAGCCAATGCAAAGACCGGCGATGTGCTCAAGGTCGAGGCTGACTTTGATATCGACGGTATATCGGTTCTGTCAGTTGTCAATATGCGCGAAAAAGGACAACGCGGAAATTTGCTTGAAATGCTTGCAAGCGAAAAAACTTTCACACCTGTAACGCAAAAGCTTGCCGACAAACCTAAATCTGATCGCAAGGGTGGACGCGATGCAAAAGGTAAGCGAGACGGCGATAGTCGTCCAGCTCGCCCGCCACGCGATCCAAACGCTCCCCGCCGTCCGGCATCAACTCGCCCCGACGGCACAACTGGTCGTCCAACGCGTCCGTCGCGACCACACTTCACTGCTCCTCCTGAGATGCCAAAGCGTCCAACAGCAAAGCGTCTTAAGCCAAAACACGTTCACCGCATTGCTGTGCTCGAGACATTGCCTGTCGAACAGCGTGGTGTTGCAGAGCGTGCTCTTGAGGGCGGCATCAAAGCTGTTCGTGATGCAGTCAAACTTCAAAATGATCAACTTCGCAAGGATGGCAAGCCTGAGGTTCCATCCGACGGTTTGATTTCGATGGCACAGAACTTGTTGCCAAAACTTCGTGTTGCCGACTGGCTAGACAAAGCCGAAGCAGCGAAAGCAGATCTTGCAACACTTGATTTACGCGACTTGCGATCAGTGGTTGTTGCATCAGAAGACCCAATGGTCATGCGCGACGAAACAACTCGTGCGCTCGCAGCCGAATTGAAGACTGCTCTCAAAGAGCGTCAAGACGCAGCACAAACTTTGTGGCTTTCCGACATTGTCGATGCATTGAAAGTTGGACGCACGGTTCGCGCTCTCAAGATGACGAGTGAGCCACCGAAAGCTGGTCAGCCGTTTCCTTCAGAGTTGGGTGCCAAACTTGCGCAAGCCGCTACAGCTGGCTTGACGACGGAGACTGCTCCAGATCGATGGATCGCGTTGCTGGAAGCACTTGCATTCTCACCGATTCGTGGCCAGGTGAAGTTGACGACACTGCCACAGCAGCCCTCCGAAGCATTGCTCGCAACTGTAAAGCGTCTTTCTTCGCTGCTCCCCCAGATTGCCTCGCTCTTTGGCATTGAAGTCTCGCCAGGTGTCTCTGCCCCGCGTCCACTGCGCCCAACCCGACCAGTTCGTGTGAAGCCAAAAACGAAGCCTGCTCAGCCTGCGGTAACAGATGCTGCACCAGTGGCACCTGAGCCAGCAGTCGCGGAGCCAGCAGTCGCAGAAACTGTTGCTACTGAGCCGGACGCACCGACTTCCGCTGAGTAAGCACAATCTCATAGTCTGTAGATATGTCAGACGTCGTCAACTATGAAGTTCAAGGCAAAGTCGCACTCATCACCCTCAATCGCCCAGAGGCTCGTAACGCAGTAAACGGCGACGTAGCTCAGGGTCTCGAGAATGCCATAAACC
>CAINTF010000243.1 GCA_903853285.1 uncultured Acidimicrobium sp.
CCACCAACGCGAAAGTAGTCCAAACGGTGCGAGTCTTGCGCCCATTTTGAGTCGGTAGTCGGGCACCAGTTCATTGGCACCAACCGCACCCAACAGACCAGAGATCACGATGATGCTGTTGAGCGCACGATCACGTTGCGTTCTAGTAAGGGTCGCAATATCGAGATGATCCCAAACCACACCTGTGTAGCGCTGATGGGCGGGTAGCGATGGAGAACCATGCAGGCACGAGTTGGCCATACGTGCTCGTTCGAGGTGTTTACCCTTTACTCCCAACAATGTCGCGTCACCACCTTTCAGTGTGTGGAGACGATCAACGAGTGCCTTTCGTTGAGTGGTTAAGGATTTTCCGCATGCACCCGAAGATTCACGCCAAGGCTTATTTATTGCCCCTCCTTCAGCCTTGCCTTCAGAAGGCGGGAGCAAGATAAATAACGAAGCCACGACACGAAAGTATGGCGCACCCCCAAGTAAAGTTGTGTCATGTACGAAGTGAAACCTGCAACAAGTTGGACGACGGATTTTGATCATGCCGATCCCGCATACAACGCCAACGTTCATGAGATTTGGGACGAGTTGCGCGAAACTTGCCCGGTAGCTCACACCGATCGCTACGGCGGGGCGTGGTTGCCAGTTACTCATGCAGATGTTTCTGCAATTGCGCGGGATACAGATCATTTTTCTTCTGAAGGCGCAGTGCTCTCCAACAAGCCACCGATGGATGAATGGGTTTCCAACGCACCAATAGGTGGAGCACCACCGATCACTTCTGACCCACCGTTCCACGCGGACGCGAGGCGTCTGTTGCTGCCGGCATTTAGCCCGCAAGTGATCAACGAATGGGAGCCAGAAATTCGTCGTTTGTGCAATGAACTGATTGACAACATGGGTGATGCCCCAACTGTCGATGCGGCGGTTCAATACGCACAAAACATTCCTGTATACGTAATTGCCCGCATGCTTGGGTTGCCAGTTGAAGACAGTGACTACTTCCGCGACACCGTGCACTTGGTACTCGAAGGCGTTGGCGCACCATTTGGTGAGCGTCAGCAAAGTTTCGAACAGCTTGACGCATATTTGTCGAAGCATGTGCAAGATCACATCGAGAATCCAAAAGATGACCTCATCGGATTTTTGCTCAACGCAAAAATTTATGATCAGCCATTGTCGCCACCGCACGTCGTGGGCACCATCATCTTGTTGATGGTCGCAGGCATCGACACCACTTGGAGTGCCATTGGGTCATCGATCTGGCATCTCGCACAGCATCCATCTGATTTGGCACGCATGGTGAATGAACCAGAACTATTGCCAACCGCAATTGAGGAATTGTTACGTGCGTATGCGCCTGTAACGATGGCGCGCATCGTGAGCAAAGATGCGACTATCGGTGGTTGTCCTGTCAAGCGCGGCGATTCTGTGTTGTTGCCGTTTCCTGCAGCCAATCGTGACCCGCAAGTATTCGACCGTGCTGACGAAGTTGTCATTGATCGCGAAGAGAATCGTCACCTTGCATTCGGGCTCGGCATTCATCGTTGCCTTGGATCAAACTTGGCGCGTCTTGAGTTGCGAGTTGCCGTTGAAGTATTTATTGCGCGATTCCCCAAGTTTGACCTAGCAGATGCCGATGCAGTGACGTGGAGTCTTGGCCAAGTACGTGGCCCACGCAAGTTGCCGGTGCGTATTGTGCAACGCTCGTAATTAGTGACCAACTCTCAACCCCCAAACTCGATTGATCTGGACGGGCTCAACCCGGATCAGCGCGATGCTGTGTTGCATCCAAGCGGCCCATTACTTGTTGTAGCTGGCGCCGGGTCGGGTAAAACTCGCGTTCTCACACAACGCATTGGGCATCTCATTGCAACGGGCACGCACCCGATGCACATCTTGGCGATCACGTTCACCAACAAGGCGTCGCAAGAAATGCGCGAACGTGTAGCAGCAATTGTTGGCCCAGTTGCACGACAAATGTGGGTGAGTACATTTCATGCTGCGTGCGTGCGTATATTGCGCGCGCAAGCCGAACACATCGGGTATCCAAAAACCTTTTCCATTTACGACCAAAGCGACTCAACACGCTTGGTGGGGTATTGCATTCGCGATTTGGGTCTTGATCCGAAGCGCTATACACCGCGCGGTGTACAAG
>CAINTF010000244.1 GCA_903853285.1 uncultured Acidimicrobium sp.
CGCAAGTTTCATGATTACGCCGTTCACTTCTTGTTGTCGAGGATTAAACAATGCTGTCGTCAACACAACAAATGGCGTCGGTGACAACCCCTCAAAAATTTGACGCATCTTGTTTTCATAATTTGCCTGATTACCGTCGTAGTTCGTGCCCAAAAATACGACGGCAGTGTCCCAACCTTCTTCTAGTCGTTGACCCAGCACCTTCAAACCAAAATCAACAAAACTTCCCGATTGCGCCTCGACTTCCACTTTCCAACCAAGTTGGGTCAATGTGTCACACATCTCGTTGCCATAACGACTTGAAGTGCTGGCCATGATCGAGTCGCCGATCATGAGCACACGTGGTCCACCAACCTGCGGGCCCATCATTGGCCCGAGAAGTTCTGGAAATTCTATTGACACGCCCTCTGGCAAAGTCACAAGACTTGCAAAGTCTCCACCAGGAATACGTCCGACCCCATCCACAACATTGCTCCTATTAGTCAAAAAGTTGACAACGCCACAACTGGTCATAGTCAGGCTTGAAGCACAGACGAGGGCGGCGATCTTCAGCACTCGTCGCCACGTGGGGGTTGGGCGAAACATTTGTTTTATTCTACGCGATTTGCGCGCAGCTCATCTCGGATTGAAGCCAATAACTCATTGGTCGTCTCGGCTGTCTCTCCCTTGCGGAATCTGCCGTAAGCCTTAATCACAAAAAACATCACAACGCCAACCATTACGAAATTGAGCGATGCAGTAATCAACGACCCAACCGGAATAAAACTTCCATTGAGATTGAAACCTTTGTCGTTGAAGTTTGGTTGCGTTCCGCCAAACACTGCACCAACAAGTCCGCCAAGCACACCTTGATTATTTTTGCCATCACCAGCAACAGCATCGACAATTGTCTTGAATGCAGCACCCATCACAAATGCAACTGCAACATCCACCACGCTGCCACGATTGATAAACAACTTAAATTCGTGGACAATGCCAAACTTTTTTACTTCCTTTGAAGGCTTCAACTCTTGAGTCATAGAAAAAGATTACTTGGTGGCAAGTTTTTTGATCTGCACTCGAGCGTCATTAAAACACGCTCCGTCTGCCAAATCAGAAAACGTGTCAGGTGCAAATGCATTTGCCGTGAGGCCACTTGCGATACTGCGACGCCATAAACCCTTCGGCATTGCACATACGCCTTCGCGCATCGAAGAATCGACTTCTACCTCTACTGCGATCTCTGCCCTGTCGTTAAACATCGTCACGGTCTCGCCAGTTACGACGCCATGCATGCTTGCATCGGATGGGTGCAATTTCAGCACTGCTGGCGGCGGCAAGGTGTCTCCAAACATCGAGTTGATTGTGAACGAGGTTGAGGGAGTAAGCAAAGTCAGAGGATGTGTCTCATCAATTAACTGTTCATACTTGGGTCCAGGCATTTCGTTATCCAGTTCCCAAATCCGCATTCGTTGACCGTCCAAGTTTGGAAACACGTCACGAAACTGAATCGTGCCACCCTCTGGTCGCACAGGTGTTGTGCCGCACATCGATTCTGCAACAAGAGTCTCAACGGCTTGCCGCGAAGCATCAAACTCGTCTGCGGAGAAGCCGAGCGCCACAGCAAGCGCCTCTGCCAATTCGCCGTTACTTCGTGATTCACCCACTGGCTCAATAACACGACGATTTTCTTGAACGACATACGCGCCGTACGAGCCCACAACGTCATGAATCTCAAAGTGAGTAGTTGCGGGAAGCACAACGTCAGCGAATACTGCAGTATCCGTCATCACCTGTTCGTGCAGCACCACAAATACATCTTCATTTGCTAATCCATCGAGCATCCCCTGCTGATCCACTGCAGTCACTGCCGGATTAGCTCCTTGAATTACCAACACCTTGGCTGGTACATGCCACGCGCCTGAATCACCGCGTAACACGCGACCAACTCTGTTCATATTCATTTTCTTTTGCACGGGTCGAGCGACTCCTTGAGGCCACTGCGCCAACACGCTGTTCGGAAAACCTCCGGAAGTCGAGCCATAAATTCCGCTACCTATCGCTCCAAAGTTGCCAGTCAAAGCCCACATTCCGAATGCAGCCAAATAAGCGCTCCCACCATTCCGATTGCGTTCCATTCCAAGACCAACTCGCAACGTCGCAGGTTTTATTGTTGTCACCAAGTCGGCGAAGTGTTCTATGTCCGCAACGGTCACACCGCAAACTTCACTTGCACGCTCAAGAGTCCACTCGTTGGCTGCCAACAAAAATTCGTCTACCCCAGTCACGTGCTGTGCAACAAAATTGTTGTCAACCCGATTTTGCTCCTTGATCCATCTTGCAACCGCATACCCAAACACCACGTCAGTTCCAGGTCGTAGCGCAATATGCAGGTCGGCTCTGGCTGCAGCGCTTGTGCGTCGCGGATCAATCACCACCACAACTGCACCGTTCTTCTTTGCTTGCGCAATCACCGGCTGTAAATGCGTGTTGCTTGCACCAGGATTAGCACCCCA
>CAINTF010000245.1 GCA_903853285.1 uncultured Acidimicrobium sp.
TGCCGCACCAGGTGCAACTTGGTTGCTTGCTCTTTTTGGGATTCCTTTCTATGCAGTCGCCTGCGTAGCTTTTGGAACTATCGATCCAATTTTCCGTGATGCAGTTCCACAGTGGAATCCACTTGCATGGGATTTTGGCCAAGCACGCGAGGTGCTCGCAAGCGTGCTCAGCGGTCCGCTACAAGGCGTTTTCTTGCGCACCATCGTGTACGTGCTTGCCGCGATGATCACTTCATTTGCAATTGGATTCCCAGTTGCATACTTTCTTGCTCGCCACGCAGGAAAACGAAAATTGTTGTTGCTTACTCTTGTCATCGTTCCTTTTTGGGTGAACTATTTAATGCGCATGTTGGCGTGGGTAAATTTGCTCAGTCCGAGCGGGCTCTTCAGTCGATTCATGGGCGTGTTTGGTATTCACTACAACTGGCTCGACGGATCACCAATCACCGTCGTGCTTGGCCTGGTCTACGGCTATGTTCCCTTTCTCATTTTGCCGATGTATGCAACGCTCGAACGTCTTGACTGGCGACTTGTTGAAGCTGCACGCGATCTGGGTGCCACCTCACGTCAAGCATTTCGACTGGTAACGATTCCGATGGCTCAGGCCGGAATGGCAGCAGCGGCAATCCTCATTGCGCTCCCAATGTTTGGCGACTATTACACCAATGACTTGCTCTCGCGCTCGCCACGCACCGAAATGCTTGGAAACCAGATTGATTTCTATGTCAACAACAGCCAACAGCCTCAGCGCGGTGCAGTACTCGTTCTCATGCTCTCGGCATTGTTGCTCGTCGCGCTGAGTTGGTACTTGCGCTCAACAAGTCGATACGCGAAAGAACGCACCAAGTGACAACCATGACCCGACGCCGCTTCCGCGTATTGCCGACCATCATTTGGGGCTACGTCATTTGGAGCCTTGTTCCAGTGATCATTGCAGTTGCATATTCATTCAACGATGGTCGAAGCCGCACGGTGTGGCAAGGCTTTTCACTGCGCTGGTGGATTGGTGACCCAAATGCTTCTGTGTTGCACGATGCATCAATGCGCAATGCGATTTTTAATTCTCTGATACTTGCCTTCACAACAGTGGTCATTGTTGTCCCAATAGGCATCTCTCTTGCTGTCGGTGCGCATCGGTTACGTGGACGCTCGGCGAAAGCCGTGCAAGGCCTCACATCGGTTCCGCTCATCACGCCAGAAATTGTGGTTGGTGCGGCTTTGCTGCTCACCTTCACTCGCCTCTTCACCGGCATCCCGCTTGGATTTACTGCACAGTTGCTTGGCAACGTCACGTTCTCGATCTCGGCCGTTGTCGTCATCGTGCGAGCACGCCTCGTGTCAATCGGATCTGGTTTTGAGGAAGCCGCTCGAGATTTGGGCGCTACACGTTTTCAGGCATTGCGATACGTGCTGATGCCAATGCTCTGGCCTTCGGTAATGGCGAGCCTCGTAGTTGTGTTTGCCACGGTCATTGACGACTTTGTGATCACGAGTTTTCTTTCATCCGGAGTTGACTCGGAAACTGTTCCACTTCGCATTTACTCATCGGTCAAGGGTGGCGCAACACCCGCGCTCAACGCGCTCGCAACACTTCTTGTCCTCACTTCATTTACGGTCTTGATCTGTGGGCTATTTGGTTTGTCACTCTGGCGTAAGCGTCACGGAGACAATGGTGGCTTACGAGCAGCGCTCGCCGATGTCACACAAGCAGACGCCTAAACGTTTCTCGCCTATTGACTAGCAGGCAGTACGCGCACTGCATCTGGCAGTACATCAATCATCGTGTGGTCTCCGTCGCGAAGCCCAATAGAAGTTTCATCATTCGGAACTTCAGCTACGAGTGCTACCCCGCCAATTCGAAGCGCAATTCGTAACGTCGAACCTGCAAACGTGACGTGTTCGATAGTTGCAGCATGCGTGCCAGTACCAACTCTGATGCGCTCTGGTCTGATCAGAATTGTTCCATCACCTAACGGCGCGTGATCAGGAGCGTTGAATCGTTCACCAGCAACCAAGACAATGCCGCGTTCAACAACCTTGCCAGGAATCAAATTGGCCGCACCGATGAATCTGGCCACGTCTATCGAAACTGGCATCTCATAAATTTCTCTTGGTGCACCAACCTGGATAAGTTTTCCGTCGCGCATCACGCCAATGCGATCACTCATCGTAAAAGCTTCATGCTGATCATGCGTCACATAAATAAATGTGATTCCAATTTGACGTTGCAATGAAGCGAGTTCAATCTGCAGTCGAGCACGTAGTTGGGCATCGAGAGCACCGAGTGGTTCGTCGAGCAACAACACGCTCGGCTCCAATACAAGTGCACGAGCTAATGCAACTCGCTGTTGCTCACCGCCTGAAAGCTGATGCACCCTGCGATCCCCAAATGCGCCAAGCGCAACAAGATCCAATGCGTCCATGACTCGTTCATTCTCGGTCTTGGTAGAAAAACTTTTATCCTTTTCGAAGCGCAACCCAAAAGCAACGTTTTCGTAGACCTTCAAGTGCGGAAACAGTGCATAGTTCTGAAACACCGTGTTGAGTGGTCGCACCTCTGGCTCGTCGTTTGTGACGTCTCGATCGTCGATAAGGACTTGTCCAGAATCTGGGATTTCGAATCCACCAATCATTCGCAGTGTTGTGGTCTTGCCACAACCCGATGGTCCAAGCAGCGAAAAGAACTCGCCTGCACGAATCTCTAACGAAACGTCATTGACAACTACACGATCGCCGTACGACTTATTGAGCCCACGAAGCGTGACAGACCCATCCAAAATCTGTGGTGTCATAGTCCCCCGACCCTATTCTTTTTGTGGAGCTAAGGGGAATTGAACCCCTGACCTCTTGCATGCCATGCAAGCGCTCTACCAATTGAGCTATAGCCCCGTGTTGTTCACGATTTTACGCCGTCAATCTACCGTGGCTAAGCCCTCATCGTTTCAATATTGCCGTCAACTGGCAGTACCTGTCCAGTGATAAATCTCGCGGCAGGAGAACTCAAAAAGACAGCGGATGCAGCAATGTCGCTTGCCTCGACGAATGTCTGCAATGAAACTTGCTTCTCATAACCGGTGCGAATGTCACTTGCTGCTACACCGGTAGCCAAAGCTTCACGCTCAATGACGCCATCCATGCGTGGGCCGCTCACCGAACCCGGGCAGATGGCATTTACGCGCACGCCAAACTCACCAAGTTCCATTGCCCACGACTTTGTAAGACCAATGATTCCCCACTTTGCTGCAACATACGGCGAGCGAAGTGGATAACCAAATATTCCGGCACTTGTAGAAATGTTGATGATTGAGCCTTTGGACTTCAGCAACATCGGCACGGCGACATGGGTGCAACGAAACGTGCCGCCTAGGTTGATGCGCACACATTCGTCGTATGCATCTGGGTCCATCTTGTCGACTCGAGCAGTTGGCCCGGGTACACCAACGTTGTTCACCAAAATGTCTAAACCTCCAAGGTCGCGCTCAATCGCTGCGAACATTGCTTCCACATCGCTCGTCTTGGAGACATCACAGATGTAATTTGGCTTTGTTGAATCATTGACATCACACACGACAACTGTTGCGCCGGCGTTCTTCATGCCATCGGCAATCGCTTTACCAATTC
This sequence comes from uncultured Acidimicrobium sp., assembly GCA_903853285.1. Lineage (GTDB taxonomy): Bacteria > Actinomycetota > Acidimicrobiia > Acidimicrobiales > Ilumatobacteraceae > UBA3006. The sequence continues at coordinate 3,622 of CAINTF010000245.1, forward strand.
CCGACCCACCACCAGTAACGAGAGCTCGCAAACCTGCTAATCCAAAATTGCTGTTATCCATGATCACGAACCTAGTCTCCAAGACTCCAATTCACCACAGGCACATCAAAGTACAAGCGTTCGATCTCATAGAAATCACGTGCCTCTTGAGCAAAAATATGTACCACAACGTCGCCGTAGTCAATAAGCACCCATTGTTGCTCGACCGTTCCCTCACTGCGTAGTGGCGACCGACCTAGCTTCTCCCGTACTTTGTGACTGACCTCGCTCTGAATTGCACCCACTTGACGCGAGTTGCTTGCTGTCGCAACTACAAATAGTTCGGTGATTGCCAACACGTCCCCAACATTCAGCACCGTGATTTCAGAACCTTGCTTTTCGTCTGCGGCGCGTGCTGCTACTTGAGCTAATTGCATCGCTGCAGAAATTTTTGGCTTGGCTACAGCTTTCTTGGCTACAGCTTTCTTAACTATTGCTTTCTTTGCAACTGGCTTTTTCTCAGCCATCGGTAGCCACGGTTGTTGGCGGCAGTGCTGGCGCCGATGCTAAGAAGTCAACAAAGTCCTGGCCCAAAATGACCTGTGCACCGATGCCCTGCACCGGATCTTTCCACTTGCCGTATGAGATCGGTCCAACAACACCATCAAGACCGATCTTCTTTAATTCGTCCGCAATCAATGTTGTTGTCTTAATCACAGTTTTTTGCTGTGGGCTAATAGTCAGATTCCTTATCAACGCCACGGTCACATTGAGGTAACTCAATCGTTCGACAATTGCGTGCGTAACGTTTGCGTCATTGAATGGATTATCGACCTGCACGGCAAGCGTGTCATTGGAAATCGACAAACTGCTCGGAGCCACACTGGCCATAATCATCAATACTTCAAAGCGATCTAGTGCGTAAATATCTATTCCCAATGGGTTATCGGCACCTACGAGTGGTTGAGCGCTCAACTGCCACACCTGAATAGGTCCGCCAAGCACCCTGCGTATAAAGGCTCCAATTTCATTGGGTAATTCTGTACCTACGAGTGCTGGATCGAATTGCGCAACTTCAGGTGCAAGCCCAGTGCCTACCGCAGTTGCAACACCATTCCACATTGCCTTGATGTGCGCGAGTCGATCAAGTTCTGGTTCACCAACTCTTTGTGTGTACAACACTAAGGCTGCCTGATCGCCTGTCAATGTCTGTTCACCGGCAGGGAAAAATTCGCTATCTACTGCAACAGGTTGTGGTGGCAGTGTTGTTTCTGTTGACCGTGAACTACGCGATTTTATTGTCGTCGTAGTCGCAGGATCTGGCATCTCCATTGCTGTATTCACTACCGGCGTTTCAAACGTGACAGGAATCTGCGGCAACACATTGAGTACTCCCGCTAAGTCATTGCGCCCAACAGCACCAACAACACTGAACGTCACATCCAGTGCACCTTCGGCTTCAAGCAACATGGCTTCGACCCCTGCTTGAGTAAACGTGTCGGCTAATCGATGGGGTGCTTGCTGACCAATTGATTCAGCACGGGTGCCAACCGGAAGCGAAATGATTGTGCCACCGACCCCACTTGGATCGAGCACAAATGCAGTAAGTGATGTCACCTGATTAACTTCGTTGACAGTTGCTAGCAATGCAGCGGGGGTTGCTGGTATCAGCAGTGCACCACTGTCGTCTACACGAGTACCACCAGATGAATGCAATAGCGAGCGAGCCGCAATCACTCCGCCGATGGGTAACAAGCAAGCAGACGCAATACCGCAGGCAAGTGCAGCAAGCATTCTGTTTCGTTGTCGAGAAGGTATTGCGGTCATGAGCGAACGATTCTCTCACTTGATCCGTACATGCCACGAATCTGAATCTCGTTCAACACCGCAGTGGTCACCAAATAATCAGTTGGTCGACCATCAGCAAATCGCAATCTGAGGTCGGTGCTACTCACTTCAAGTCGCGGAGACTCAACTCGAAGCCATTCAAATTGTTTCGGCAACTCAACGCTCACGCCTGGTCGGTCGACGACCACCAATTGCGATTGCGAAACAACTTGCTCGACTCTTTCCCAGCTCGGCAAACCTGCAGCAGCATCGTCACCAACAATGGTGAACAATTGTGCACCGACATATTTACTTGCAAGATTCTTCAGCGTGTCGGCGGTAAAACTCGGGCCACCGCGATCGATCTCGTCTCGCCCAGCAATCAACCCCTCGACGTCCTGAACTGCAGCCTGCACCAACGCATACCGATCAGCGGCCGGAGCAACTTCGCGAGTGCCCGACTTCTGCCACGGGTCATGCGAAACCATCAAAATCACCATGTCCAAGTCGAGTGCATGGCGAACATTGATCGCTGTAACCAAGTGCCCTATGTGAGGCGGGTCGAAGGTGCCTCCGAACAATCCAATTCGCTGCTGTTTGGGTTGCGACACACCTGTCAGTCTAGAAAGTTCTGCTTCTACCTCGGTCGTGCAGTTTTGCCACATTCAATATCGGTGTCAGCAATGCCAATTTGCACTAAACCCAATAAACATCAGTGTTTAAGAATTTCAAAAAATATTCATTTACCCCTAGCGCAAAACCTGCCGATGAACTAATGTCATTAATCCCCCCATAAACCCCCCACACAATCGAAACGGTCCCCCCACCATGTCTGATGCAATTGGTCTCTACCTCAACGAAATCGGCAAAGTCGCCCTCCTCAATGCTGAGGACGAGCGCAACCTTTCCAAGGCCATCGAAAAGGGTCGCGACGCGGCCATAGCGATGAAGAAGGGCGAGCGCAGTGCAGCTTTGCGCGCCGACCTTCGTGGCGCAGCCAAGGCCAAAGACCACTTCATTCGTTCCAACCTCCGACTGGTTGTCTCAATCGCCCGTCGTTACCCATTGCCACAGGGCATGGACTTGTTGGACTTGATCCAAGAGGGCAACTTGGGCCTCGAGCACGCCGTCGACAAGTTTGACTGGCGCCGTGGTTTCAAATTCTCAACCTATGCAACGTTCTGGATCCGTCAGGCCATCGGCCGTGCGCTTGACCAGAAGGCCAGCCTCATCCGCATTCCTGGCGATCGCTCAGCAACTTTGCGTGCAGCTCTTCGTCAGGGTTCTGGCGATGCAGAAGGTCTCGATGCAATGAACGCCGAATTGCACCGCCTCACCACCCCGGTCTCGCTTGACAAAACCATCGGTGACGACGGCGATGCAACTCTTGGCGACTTGGTACCAAACGACGACATCAGCCCAGAAGAGGCCGTGATGTCGATGGTTGACACCGACTTGCTCGACAACTTGCTCAACACACTTGACGAGCGCGCCCGTTACGCAGTTGAGGCACGCTTCGGCATGCACGATGGCGAGCGCAAGAGCTTCCGTCAGGTTGGCGAAGAACTCGGCGTTACTGCTGAAGCCGCACGCCGACTCGTGAGCCGTGCAGTTGATTCATTGCGCGAAGATTCTGGCGATTTCCTGACCGTATAAAACCCGCTGGGTTTAGCCACGGCAGGTTCGTACACTGAAAGTACAGAGCCCTATGACACGCAACTGGACACCTTCATCTTGGCAGAGCATGCCTGCTGTGCAACAGCCACAATGGCCTGACTCGGGCGAACTCGAACGCGCACTCAAACAGATCGCCACGTTTCCCCCACTCGTATTTGCGGGTGAAGCACGATCGTTGCAAGCTGCCCTGGGCCAAGTGGCAAGCGGTAATGCATTTTTGTTGCAAGCCGGTGACTGCGCAGAAAGTTTTGAAGAGTTCACCGCAGTCAACATTCGTGAAAAGCTTCGCGTTATTTTGCAGATGGCTGTCATGCTCACCTATTCGATGGGCGTGCCCGTCGTCAAAGTAGGTCGCATTGCAGGTCAGTTTGCAAAGCCACGTTCAGCCAACACCGAGAAGGTTGGCAACATTGAGCTGCCAGTTTTTCGTGGTCACATGGTCAACGACCCAGCAGCACACGAAGATGCACGACGCCCAAACCCAGAGCGTTTGGTGCAGGCATACCACCAGTCGGCAAGCACGCTCAACTTGTTGCGCGCTTTCACCAAGGGCGGCTTCGCTGACCTCAACCGCGTACATGCGTGGAACCAAGAGTTTGTAGCAACGAGCGCTGAGGGTCAGCGCTATGAGCAAGTTGCTGCTGAGATCGAGCGCGCACTTGCATTTATGCGTGCATGCGGAGTCGACACAGAGACCAACAGCGCACTGCATCAAGTTGACGTCTACACAAGTCACGAAGCACTGATTTTGGGCTACGAAGAAGCACTCACCCGCCAAGATTCACTAACTGGCGGATGGTACGACTGCAGCGCTCACATGCTGTGGATCGGCGAGCGCACGCGTCAACTCGACGGCGCGCACATTGAGTTTCTTCGCGGTGTGGGCAACCCAATTGGTTGCAAAATTGGCAAAGACACAAGTGTCGACTTCGTTCTCAACCTCTGCGAGACGCTCAATCCATCGCGTATTCCCGGACGACTCACGCTGATCACCCGCATGGGCGCAGACAATGTTGAAGAAGCACTGCGTCCACTGCTTCGTGCTGTGCGCGACACTGGGCACCCAGTTGTGTGGGCATGCGACCCAATGCACGCCAACACGTTCACCGCACCAAATGGTCGCAAGACTCGTCACTTTGATGACATCATTCGTGAAATCACTGGCTTCGTATCTGCTCACCGCGCAGAAGGCACATGGCCAGGCGGAATACATATCGAACTTACCGGTGACAATGTGACCGAGTGTCTTGGTGGCGCAGAGGCTGTGAGTAACGAAGATCTTGATACGCGCTATGAAACCGTTTGCGACCCACGTCTAAACGCTCGTCAATCGCTTGACCTTGCATTCCGCGTTGCAGAACTGATTCGCGACAAGAATTAGTGCCTATGGGCACAAAACTGGCGCAATCATTTGCGCTCACCAGTACATGGGGCGCGCCCAATACTGCTGCCGGCGTCATTGACCAAACTGGCACTTTGCATTTAAGCGGTGATGCCGAATTTAGGTTTCGACTTGCATCGATTAGCAAACTCATAACGGCTTGGTCTGCCCTCATTGCAGTTGAAGACGGCTCCGTTTCATTTGACGATCAAGTCGGTCAAGAGGGATGCACACTTCGACATTTACTCAGTCATGCTGGCGGCTACGGGTTTGACAATGGAGCACCAATCATTAGCCCGGGTCGCAAGCGCGTGTATTCCAACACTGCGTACGAACTGCTTGCTGCGCATATCTCTACACAAGTTGAAATGAATTTCGACGAATATTTATTTGAA